>VGFD01000268.1 GCA_016868975.1 Armatimonadota bacterium
CGTACTGGTTAAGGCTGTCGACGGCGTGGCGGTTGTGCACGATCTGCCCGAGAATGTACACCGGCTTCGGCGTGTTGGGGTCCTTGGCGGCCACGCGCGCCAGTTGGACGGCGTCCACGACGCCATAGCAATAGCCGCGCGGCGAAATCTTGATGACCCGCATTTTCTCGCCCAGTGCGGGGAAAGGCGGCTTGGTCTGGCTCATAAGAAACCTGGGATTCTCACTTCGGGGCGGATTGCCCTGCCTGAGCGCTCGGAGACGGGTCTGGAACCGTGCGTAGAACGCGGATTCCGCGAGCCACCTTTTCGGTACGCACGGTATTTTCCAGGTATTTCACCTGCACCCGGCTGCCCACGGCCAGCCCGACCTGTCCCACCAGCACGACGCGTGTCTGGCTGTTCACGCTGAACATTTGCGGCTTGCCGTCAACCAGGAGGGTCAATTCGCTGGAGGATACCTGCTGCACGACGCCCGTATAACTGAGGCCGCGCCACCAGTAGGGCTCTCTTCCGGCCCCTGCTCGGAGAAGTAGAGCAGCGTCACCATCCAGGTCGCAAGCGCCGCGCCAATCAGCAGCGCCACGCCGATGACGCGGTTGAAGTTCAAGGCCGACACGCGCACCTCCTCAGGGCCTGGAAAGGAACAACCGCTACGTTCCGGACACTCTCGGGGCGCTCCACGACTGCGCTCCTCACCGTACAATCCCAGGTACGGCGGCGGTGCTCGCTTGTGCGCGCTCCCCACCTCGACTCACGATCTGGCTCCTCGCCATGTTGGGCGGCAGAAGGGTTTAGGAGGGGTCCGGAAAAATCCTCCCGCTTCATCCCTGGCAGAACGGGATTTATGAGTCTCACTATCGGCATCATCGGTCTGCCCCAGGCTGGCAAGACCACCCTTTTCTCCGCGCTGACCCGCCTCGACGCAGGTGCCGCAAGCGCCTCCCAGAAGCCCAATCAGGCCCGTGTTGCGGTGCCTGATGAGCGCCTGGACAAAGCCTCGGCCATCTTCACCCCGAAGAAGACGACGCCAACCGCGGTTGATTTTCTGGATGTCGCGGCGACGGTGACCGTCGAGGAGAAGGGCTCGCTGGGAAAGCGCGTCCTGGGCAGTTTTCGCACCGTGGACGCGTTGCTCATGGTGGCGCGTGCGTTCGACCACCCTTATCTCGGCGCGCCGCGTCCCCGCGCGGACCTGGAGACTCTGGATCTCGAGCTGGTCATCAGCGACCTGAGCGTTATCGAAAACACGCTGGAGCGCAACCGCAAGATGCCCACCGAGGCGCGCGTGTGGTTCGAGCAGGTGCGCGATGTGCTGCAGGAAGGACGTCGCCCTGACCCTGCACTCATCGCCAGTCCGCCGGAGGCCGCCCGCCCGTTCGCGCAGTCGATGTCGCTGCTGGTGGCCAAGCCCACCATCGTTGCCGCCAACGTCGGCGAGTCCGCACTGGGCAATGAGGATGCCGACCCGGCCGCGCAAGAGGCCAGGGGCTGGGCCGAAGAGCACCGGCGCGAGTTTTTCGCGGTGTGCGCGGCCATTGAGCAAGAAATTTCCCAGCTCCCTCCGGAGGAGGCTCAGGAATTCATGTCCGGCCTGGGGATCGAAAAGAGCGGCCTCGACAAATTGATTGTTGCCTCCTATCGCAGCCTCGATCTCATCACGTTCCTTACCGTCGGTGAGGATGAGTGCAGATGCTGGACGGTGCATCGGGGCGCCACTGCGCCGGAAGCTGCCGGGAAAATCCACAGCGATCTGGAAAAAGGCTTCATCCGCGCCGAAGTAGTGACTTCCGAGGATTTTCTGCGGCTGGGCACGATGGCTGCCTGCCGCGATAAAGGTGTGCTGCGCCTGGAGGGTCGCACCTACGTAGTGCAGGACGGCGACATCTTAAATATTCGCTTTAACGTCTAGAAGCGCGGCCGTAAAGCCGCGCTTCTAGATCGGAGGCCCGGGCGGACCCGTGAATTATGCGGCGTCAAGCACGCCCGGGTGGGCCAGAATCCAGCTCAGGCTGTGGTCGCCCGACATCGAGCGCAGCATGGCCAGCGTGGTGTTGCCCGGCATCGCGCAGATGGGGCCGTAGGTCTTCTCCAGGGTGGACAGGTGGGTATCGCTCCGCTTGGCGCGGAGGCGCCCGTCCTGGTTGCGCACTCGGCCGGAAAGGCCCGGCTTGTGGGTCACCTCGGGCTCACCGTGAACCAGTTTGCTCAAACTGCGATGCGTGGCGGCGCGGATGGTGCCCAGGTGGCAGTCGTGCCGTCTGTCGGAGATCTCTCCGTAGCGGGCCTCCAGCGTGCCCAGGTGGGTATCGGCGCGCTTCTGGCGGAAGCGGCCGTCTTTGTTGCGCGTGCGCGTCGGCACGGTGTTGTGCGTGATCATCATGGCAATGCCTCTCCAACGCAAGTCCTTCTCTATGTGATAACATTCACAAGCGGTCCATGTGTTGCCGCGATGTAAACGCTCCGGCGATAAGCCCGGGGAGGAGATCGGCCCCCCTCGATGAACGATCGTGCATGCTCCCGTTTCTCGAACGCCTCAAGCAGGGCCCCGTGGTCTGCGACGGAGCCATGGGCACGCAGCTCTACGAGCGCGGCATCTTTCTCAACCAGATATTCGAGAATATCAATCTCATGCGCCCGGATCTCGTTTCCGAGATTCATCGGGCGTACGTGCAAGCCGGCGCGGAAATCATCGAAACCAACTCCTACGGCGCGAATCGCATCAAGTTGACCCACAAGGGCCTCTCCGACGAGGTGCGCGCCATCAACGAGGCGGCCGTGCGCATCGCGCGCGAGGCGGTACCGGACACGGTGTACCTGGCCGGCTCGGTGGGTCCCAGCGGGCTGGTCCCCACCATCCTCACCGAGCGCGAGCGCCGCGATCTGGAGGAGGCTTTCTACGAGCAGTGCGCCATCTTGCTCGAAGGCGGCATCCACCTCCTGATGCTGGAGACCTTCAACCTCGTCAGCGAGATGCACGTCGCCTTGCGCGCGGCCCGCCGCGCCGCCGGGAACGGGTTCCCCATCGTGGCTCTGGTCGCATTCGACGCCGAGGGGATGTCTGGCGACGGCGCCACCCCGGAGCGTGCCGTCGAGTTGCTGGCCGACTGGGGCGCGGATGTCGGCGGCGTCAACTGCGTCGAGGGTCCGCAGGCCGTGTTCCAGGTGGCGGAGCGGATGGTGGGCCACGGGCTGCCCATCTGCGCCCAGCCCAACGCGGGATATCCCCAGCGTATCGACGGGCGCACCGTATATATGTCGACCCCCGAGTATTTCGGCGAGTATGCCAAGCGGATGTTCCAGGTCGGGGTGAGCATCGTGGGCGGCTGCTGCGGCACCGGGCCCGAGCACATCCGCTGGACCACCGGCTCCGCGCGCATGCTGGGGGGCGGCCGCGTGAGCGTCCCCGCCGTGCCGCGCGCGGCCAGTCTCGACGTGTTGCGGGTGGGCCCCGAGCCGGTGCCCACCCGCGACAAGTCGAAACTGGCCGCGAAAGTGTGCCGTGTGTACGAGGAGCGCATCAAGTCGAGAATCGACACGCGGCCCATCGGAAAAGACAATTTCGTGGTGAGCGTCGAGGTCAATCCGCCCACCGGCCTGGATCTTGGGCCGGCCATGCGGGGCGCGCGCATGCTGGCCGAGGCCGGCGTGGACGTGATCAACTCCTCGGACGGGCCGCGCGCCACGGTGCGCGTGTCGAACTCGGTCTTTACCCACGTGGTGCAGACGGAGCTGGGCCTGGAGACCATTCTGCACGTGTGCTGCCGGGACCGCAACCTGCTGCGTTTGACGGCGGATTTGTTTGCCTCCTACGTGCAGGGGCTGCACAACCTGGTGATTATCACCGGCGATCCGCCGAAAACCACCGGCGATTATCCGCACGCCACCGCGGTATTTGATCTCGATTCCATCGGCCTTTTGAAGCTGGTGCAGAATCTCAACCACGGCCTGGATCCGGCCGGCAAGCCAATGCGCCAGGTGACGCGCTTCTTCTCGGCGTGCGGGGTGGAGCCGGGCGCTCTCGACTACGACCGGGAATTGCGCCGTCTCGAGGAGAAAAAGGCGGCCGGCGCGGAAATGATCATGACGCAGCCGGTCTACGACGCGAAATTACTGCGTCGTTTCCTGGACGATACGAAGCACCTCGAAATGCCGGTTCTGGTCGGCCTGCTTCCGCTGGCCTCCTATCAGAACGCGCTGTTTTTGCACAACGAGGTGCCGGGCATGCAGATTCCGCGGCCCATCCTCGACCGCATGGAGCGCGTGGAAAAAGGCCCGGAATCGTTGATGGAAGGCGTGCGGATCGCGCAGGAGGCCTTGCTGGAAGTGGCCGAGAGCGTGGTGGGCGCCTACGTCATGCCGCCCCTGGGCCGCTATGAGGCCGCCATCAAGATCCTGGAGGTCGTGGGCTACGAGATGCCCCCCTCCGCGCGCGCGTTCCCCGGGGAGTCGGTCAAGAAGCAGGTCGTCTAGCCCTTTAGCAGGCCGGCGGGTCAATCGCGGACGTTCAACCACGCCTCGCGTCGCCGCCTGAAAGGCCGGAGATGTCAGGGCCTCGAAGCATCTCCGCCATGGCCCGCACGGTTGTTGCGCTCCTGGTGGCGGGCGCGCTGTACCTCGCTCTGTGGAACTCGTTTTTCGTCGGCTTTTTCAACGACGACGTCATGTACATCGCGCTGGCGCAGTCGCTGGGGCAGGGGACGGGCTTCACTGACATCGAGTTTCCCGGCCATCCGCCGCATTTGAAATATCCGCCGGGCTTTCCGCTCCTGCTGGCCCCCTTGCGCGCGTTCTGGCCGGATGATTTCCTCCCGATGAAGTTGGTGGGCGTGCTCTGCGCGCTGGGGATCATCTGGCTCACCGCGCGGTTGTACGAGGATGCGCCGCCGGCCGTCCGTTGGGGCACGGTCGGCCTGTTGGCGCTCAATCCGTTTCTGGCGCGCTACGCCAGCACGGTGTTGAGCGACGTGCCGTTTACCTTGCTGACCGTGGGCTACCTTGTGGCGGCTTGCCGCCTGCAGGACCGCACGGCGCCCCTGGCGGTGCTGGCCGCCCTGGGCTTCTACCTGCGCGGCGCGGGAATATTGCTGTTCGTCGCCACCCTGCTCGACCTGGGGATGCCCAAGCGGTGGAAGCCGGCGCTGATCTACGCGGGGATATTTTGCGCGCTGGTCCTCCCGTATTTTCTGCGCCATGGCCATCACGCCTACCAGGGCGACGTGGTGATCGGCTAAGAGGCCGCGGGCGCGCTGGAAATCCTGGCGCGCAACTTGCGGTATTACGCCACGATGCTGCCCCTGGCGCTGGTCGGCGATGCGCTGCGCCCGCCCGCGGTATCGGTTCCCGTGGTGGCGGTCTGCGTGCTGACCTGGGCGGCGCTGGTGGGTGGTTTCGTGGTGCGCGAGGAACGTCGTCCGACCCTGGGCGGTTGGCTCACCCTGGTCTTTTTCGGTTTGTTTATTCCACGGCCGTTTCTGGATGCGCGATTTTTTCTGCCGATTTTTCCGCTGCTGATCGGATATCTGCTGCATGCGCTGAACGCGGCCCTCCCTCGCGCGACCCCCGTGGTGGCTGGCTTGATGGGCGCGGTGCTGCTCGCGCTTAACATCAACACGATCACCCATCCGCTGGCCGCGGAATCGCGGCCCACCGGTGAAACCTATGCGTGGCTGCGAGAAAATACTCCGCCCGACGCTCCGATCAGCGCGCGCGGCGGCGCGGTCTGGCTGTACCTGGGCCGCGAGGTGGCGGTGCTGCCGCCCTGGCCGGGCGCGCCGGAGGGAGCCGCGCGCGATCTTCTCGCGCAGCAGACGACGTGGATCTTGCTGCGCGCACCGGGCTTTCCCGACGAGGCGCCGCCGGGCTGGCACGACGCCCTGGAGAAGCGCGCGAGGTTATTCCAACTAACCTACGAGAACCCGGCCGAAGGCACCCGCGTCTACCGGGTGGTCGGCAACCGCGAGGCCTTCCTGGCCGCCCACGCCCACTTCGTCCGCGGCGTGCGGGCCCTGGCGGCCAGCGACTGGCCCGGCGGGAAAGCCGCGCTTGACGAGTGCCTCGCGCTGGAGCCGGACTTTCCGCCGGCCGAATTCAACCGCGCGGTGGCCTGCTTGCGCCTTGGCCAAAAAGAAGAGGCGCGCCGCACCCTTGAGCGCTTGCTGGCGCGCCACCCGGACCACGCGAAGGCGCGGTCGTTGTTGATTCAATTTTCGGGCGAGGTACCGTAACAGCGTCTTCATGGTAAGCTGTCCGACGACCAGTTCGCCGTCCAGCACGGGGACGTGGCGGAAGCCGTTATTTTATCGGGATCATTTTCCCTGTGAGTGCGGCACCCTTACGCCCGTGGAAGCAGTAGCGGTGTTGCCCGCCGCATCCTTTGCGGTCACCGTAATGGTGTAGGTTCGTCCGGCCTTGTCGTTGCCTTTGCGGGCGGCCATGAGCTGCACAGTGAAAGCATAGCTTCCATTGGCATTGACCGTGATCGTGCCGCTCGGCTGGACCTGTCCATACGAGTCGGTTACCGTATAGCTGGCGGTCAGCGGCCCAGGACCGTCGTCGGCGATCGAGCCGCTGACAGTCACCGGCGTGAGCTTGTTGTTGGGCGGCCACAGTTCGGCCTTGCTGGCCTGTGCGCTCACGGTGGGCGGGGTGGTATCGGCGGCGGCCGCAGTGAAGGCGGTCACCGAGTCAAAGGTCGTGTTGGGGGGCAGCGGCGCGCCCGCCGTCCACACGTTGGTCGCTGGATCGTAGATCTCAACCGGCGTGGCGATCGGCTCGTAGTATGCGGTGTATCCACCGACCATGACCAGCTTGCCACCCACACTGGTAGCGACGCCGCTGAAGTGATCCGACGTCGTGCTGGCGATGGACGTTCAGGTCGAGGTCGCAATATCGTAGGCGTAGCAGAGTTTGCCGCCCAGGTTGCCGTCATGGACGCCCAGGTAATACAGCTTTCCGTCGATAGCGGCGTTGGTGGCGAACGCATAGCAAATGCCAAGCGCCTGAGGTGCAAGCGCGGTCCAGGTGCTGGTGGCCGGATCGAGCGATTTGAAGAACTCCCGGTTGGTATCCACCGCGTAAAGCTTCCCATCGTGAAGGCCGAGTCCGCCGCCCTGGAAGAAGTCGTAGCGAGATTGTGCCGCCGGCGCCGGCCCTTGGGTCCACGTCCCTCCGCCGGGCGCGGCCGTGTCCAACACCCAGGTGGCGGGCGTGAGTTGGTAGGTTGGGGGGGGGGTCTGTTCGTACCCGAGGTAGTAGATCTTGCTGCCCACCGCGATGGCTCCGCCACCGGTATACAGCATGTTGAAGTTGTCCATTCCGGGCGGCGGTTGCGCGACGCTGTTCCAGTCCCACTGGTCGGTGGCGGGATCGTAGGTGCCGACTCGGTCAGCGGCATTTCTGAAGGCGTCTATCGCATACAGCTTGCCATTTACCGCGGTGATGAGATGCTGATTTTGCGTGCCCGTATTCGCCTTGCGGGTC
>VGFD01000269.1 GCA_016868975.1 Armatimonadota bacterium
CACGCCGTCCAGCGAGCGCCACAGGGTGGGCGTGGGCTCGATGAAGTGGGCCAGCCAGGACAAGAATCCGACCATGGTCGCGCCAAACGGATCGAGAACCGGGTGGTCGTGGGAAGGCTCCGGATCGTGGTGGGACTCGTCGGGCGCCTCGCCAGGGACGTCGTGATGATGATGGCCGCCGCCGTAGCGGGCGCGCTCGTAGTGCTTGCGCAGGCCGTAGAAGGTGAACGCGACGAAGGAGATGAGCGCGAGCGCCAGTGTGGTGTTCTGGTTGCCGGAGGGGGCCTCCAGCGCGAGCTCGTGAAATTCGCGGCCGCCGATGACGGGCGGGCCGGACACGTGCATCTTGAAGTCGTACGCGCCGGCCTCCTCACCGAAGTGAATCGTGGGGAGGGGTAACAGCGCAAGCCAGTTCGAGGCCAGCACGAACAAGAAGATGGTCATCGCGAAGGGGATGTAGCGCAGCCCTTCCTTGCCCATCATGTTGAGCGACAGGTCGACGATCCAGTCGTAGATGTGCTCCATGGCCCCGGCCCACCCCTTGGGGATGATGCCGACGCCCTTGCGCGCCAGGACGGCCACCACGATAACGATGGCCATCATGACCCAGGTCCAGAAGATGAACGTGAGCAGGTGCGCGTCGGGGGCGTGGAAGGTCAGGTACCCATGCGACTCCGCGGCATGCTCGGTGATGGGCGCCTCGGCGCCCGTCGTAGATGCCAGGTACAGCATCTCTCAGAAACCCTCAGTCTTTCTCGGACAAAACCACTTATTGCAGGCGGTGCGCCGCACCATGCCGCGGCTTCCAGCACCAAAATCGTTCGCGAGGGCCGTCACCGAGCCACCTGCGCGACTTTGCGAATTATTTCACAAAGTCCATCCACAAGGACAATACGCGCCCCCCTCCGGATCTCCTCCCACCGTTTGCGAAATTTTTCACAGCGCTTGACGGGGGACGAGCATCACGCGAGAGCGCTGGCCTACTACAGCACGAACGGTTGGCGGTAACGCCCGCGGTGCTCACCGAGTTATGGCACCTTACGAAGGTCGCTGGTGCCCCGATACCCCGAGGCTACCCTGACCGGCCAAGCGTTAACCGCATCCGCAGCAGCGCATACGCCAGCACGATGCCGCCCGCGAGATAGAACGGCTGCATCCCCAGCCCCTTCCAAAGCGCGAAGTAGGCGATGCCCAGCAGCAGGTGGCGGAACAACAGCGCGACCATCAGGAAGCCGCCGCGCACTTCCAGGGACAATGCTCTCGACATCGCGCGCAAGAACAAGAAGAAGTGGGCCGCGCCCACGATGACCCCGGCCGCGAACGATGCCGCGTCCATCTACTTGAGGAACGGCTTCAGCATCTGGTACACGATGCTGGCCCCGGCGGCCACCGAGCCCAGGAGCATGACGGGCAGCCACATCTCCGAGCCGGTCTGCTTCTGCAGGTACGTGCCCAGCAGATATCCCCCGTAGATCGCCCCCACCATGGTCGCGCCCATCGACATGAAAAAGGCCATGGCGCGCGCCAGACCTTGCTTCTCGGTGCGGTCCTGGGAAGCCCGCAGCTTTTCGATGCGGCCCTGCAGGTGCTCCGGGGTGGGGGATTGCTCAGTCACGCGACCACGTGATGCGCCGCGCCGTTGGGGGCCGCGGCGCGGGGGATGAATTCGGCCGGGCGCTCCTCGGTAAGACCGAAGTGGTGGGCCAGGGCCTGCACGATGCGCTGGGCGGCGCCGCCGTCGCCGTATGGATTGGCGGCCTGGCTCATCCGCTTGTAGGCCGCGGCATCCTTCAAGAGTTGCGCCGCCGCCTCGTACACCGTCTCCTCGTCGGTACCCACCAGGCGCGCGTTGCCCGCGTCCACGCCTTCCGGACGCTCAGTCGTGGTGCGCAGCACGAGCGCCGGCACGCCCAGCGACGGTGCTTCCTCCTGGATGCCGCCAGAGTCGGTGAGCGTGAAGTACGACTTCTTCATCAACTGCACCAGCGACGCGTAATCCATGGGCTCGAGCAGGTGCACGCGCGGCACGTCCGTGAGCACGCCGTACACGACCTCGCGCACTTTAGGATTGCGGTGCACGCTGAAGGCAATTTCCACGTCCTCGAATTCCTCCGCGAGTCGCTTGAGGGCCTTGCACACGTTCTCCATGGGCCGGCCCAGATTCTCGCGGCGATGGGTCTCCACCAGCAGCACGCGGTTCTTTGTTTCCACGAGCGCCGGGGGAAGCGCGCCCTGGGCGGCGCCGAGGATATGCTGCATGGCGTCAATGACAGTATTCCCCGTCAGGTAGATGTGCTGCGGCTTCACGCCGCTCGCCAGAAGATGCTTGCGGGACAGCTCGGTGGGCGGAAAGTGCACGTCGCCCAGGACGCTGATGAGTCGCCGGTTCATTTCCTCGGGAAAGGGATTGTAGATGTCGTCGGTGCGCAGCCCGGCCTCCACGTGGCCCACCGCGACCTTCTGGTAAAAGGCCGCCAGGGTGGCCGCGAAGGCGGTGGTGGTGTCGCCCTGCACCAGGATGATGTGCGGGCGCTCCTCAAGGAATACTTGCTCCAGCCCGCCCAGCGCGCGCTGCGTGATTTCGGTGAGCGTCTGGTTGGCCTGCATGATGCCCAGATCTCGATCCGGCACGATCTCGAACAACCCCATCACCTGGTCGAGCATCTCGCGGTGCTGCGCGGTCGCCACCACGCGCGACTCGAAGCGAGCGTCCTGCTCCAGCGCCTTCACCACCGGCGCCATCTTGATCGCTTCCGGGCGGGTCCCGAAAATGCTCATCACTTTAATGCGACTCATGTTTGTCTCCTTGTCAGTGCACGCTGTACGCGAGAATAACCCCGACCACGCCCAGCATGACGTTGAACATCCAGATGACCGCCACCACCTGCTTTTGCGACAATCCCAACCCCAACAGGCGGTGGTGCAGGTGCTCCTTGTCGGCCGCGAAGATCGGCTTGCGCCGCGCGGCCCGACGAATGATGGCCCACGAGGTGTCCAGGATGGGCAGACCCATGATCAGCACCGGAATCATGAACGCCACGGTCGTGGACAACTTCAGCGCGCCCATGATCGAGAGCGAGGCGAACATCACCCCGAGAAACAGGCTGCCGGTGTCGCCCATGAACATCCGCGCCGGATTGTAGTTGTAGCGCAGAAACCCGAGCGCCGAGCCGGACAACGTGGCGAGCATGATGGCCACCAGCATCTGTCCCTTCATGATGGACACCACGCAGAGGAACGCCGCGGAGATGCCGCTCACCCCGGCCAGCAACCCGTCCAGTCCGTCGAGCAGGTTGATGGCGTTGGTCAGGCCCACGATCCAGAACACGGTCAGGAAGCCCGCGAACCAGTCCGGCAAGAACACGATGCCGCTGCTGGGATGGCTCAAGAATCCGATGGAGATGCCGTAGTTCACGAACATCGAGGCGATGGCGATCTGCCCGACGAGCTTGATCTTCGCCGACAGCGTGAGCAGATCGTCGAGCATGCCAAGGATGAGCATGAGGCTGCCGCCCAGGAAAATCCCCACGAGGTTGCCGCGCGCCGCGAGATCACTGGACAACTGGTCGCCAGAGCCGCTCACCGCGCCAATGATGCCGCCGGTGAAGCGGGCCACCGGGGACACCGCCTCCCCGAGGGAAAACCACAGCGCCATGCCGAGCGTGAAGAAAAAGCTCAAGTAGATGGCGAGGCCGCCCCAGCGCGCGATCGGCTCGCGGTGTACCTTGCGATGGTCCGGGTGATCGATCACCCCCATGCGCGTCGCGAGTCGATGGACCAGGGGACAGAGAAGCGCGGTCAGGACCAGGCCGCTGGCCCAGCACCCGATGTAGGGGAGAAAGCTGGAATGGGAACCCAAGAGTTGGGCCTCTTTGCAAGTTCGTGCGCCACGGTCGGGGCAGGATTTATTTCACGCAACCCCCCTCACAATCCTGCCCGGGCGCCATCCGGTAAGGTTACATCATGATTTCAATCCGGCTCCGCCCGGGCCGGAGAGGGCGACCCGGCCGCCGCGTTGGGAGGCGCCAGCGTGCGGAAGACCACCTCAGGATCGTGCAGGCGCTCGGGATACACCAGCGCGAGGTTGCCGCCGTCGCGGCGCGCGAGAAGCAGCGCCTTCTGGGCGGTGGCCATGAGCTCGTCCGAGCCGGTGCCGTGGTCCGGGAAGGTCGCCATGCCGACGTTGATGGCCACCCGCACCCGCGAGGAGACGTCCTCGCCGATGAACTCGTGCGTCTCGACGGCTTTGCGGATGCGCTCGCCGGCGATCTGCGCGCCGGCCAGGCCGGTTTCCGGCAGCAGCAGAGCGAACTGCTCGCCCCCCATGCGGGCGGCCAGGTCCACCTTGCGAAGCTGGCGCATGAACAGCGGCCCGAGCTGCTTGTAGATGGTGTAGGCCATTCCCCACTTGACGTTCTGCCCGGGGCTGAAGTGCTCGAAATCGACCTCGATGAGGAGCACGGTGAGCGGCCGGCGGTAGCGCATGGCCCGCTGGACCTCGATGGCCAGCCGCTCCTCGAACTCCTTTTGTTGGGTCAGGCCGGTAAGCTTGTCGGTGGAAATCGCCCGTTTACCTCGTCGCGGTGCAGGCCGGCGCCGGATGCGACAGATCGCCGCTGGCCTCAATCGTCATGGGTGCCCCACATTCGGGGCAGTATGGACATTTATCATCATCCAACGGATATCCTTTGTCCGTCGCCGCGAAGTGATCATCCGGACAGGTTCGGCCGTTGCGCTCCGCCGCGTCGCGCACCGCCTCGTAGACCTCGGCGCTGAGCGCGTCCCTGCCCCCGAAGAGCGGCTCGACCATCAAAATCCCCAGTTGGAATTCTTGAATGACTCGTAGTCGCGGACAAAGCGGTCGAGGATCTCGCTGGCCTGCCGCCCGGCCTCGGCGTCGTCGGGCCGCACCGCGCCCAGCAGCGACTGGTCGAGAATCCCCTGCTGCTCGAAAAAGTCCACCGTGCCGGCCGCCTCGTTGGCCTGCATGATGAGCTTGAACGGAGTCGACGATCCCAGCGTGAACACCAGCCGCTCCAGCATGCGGGGCAGGAACGGCGTCTGGCAGTCGTTGCCGTAGCGCGTGATCAGCTGGCGCAACGACGGATCCAGAACGCTGTCCTTGAGCCGGGCGACGGACTCGTTGAAGGCGAAGCTCGCGTCGTGCGCGATATCCGGCTCGTAGCCCAGCGCGCCCACCAGATCGCTCCGCATGGCGCGCGCGTTGGGGTAGCGCTCGTCGGTGAAGGTCTGCAGCGCGCTCACCAGCACCTCCCAGACCCCGGCCGGGATGTGAGTGATGCCCATCTCCTCGAACGACTTGAAGTAGAAGTCATCCGGTTTCTGCCCGGTCAACAACTCGTGAACGGTGGCCCCCAGCGCGAACAGGTCGCTGCTCGGCTCGTGCTTGCCGCACTGCTGCTCGGGGGGCGCGTAGCCGGGCGTGCCGATCCAGCCGGCCTGGGGATTGGTCACGCGCGCGATGCCGAAGTCGATGAGCAGGATGCGTCCGTCAGTGTCGCGGAGGATCAGGTTCGACGGCTTCAGGTCGCGGTGGACGATGGGCGGCTTCTGCGAGTGGAGGTACTCGAGCGCGTCACACACCTGGACGGCCCACGTCAGCACGCGCTCCGGCTCCAGGCCAGGCGCGCCCTCGCGCTCGAGCAGCGTCTGCAGGTCGACGCCCTCGATGAACTCCATCACGAAATAATACTTGTTGTTCTCGACGAAATGGTCGGTGACCCGGGGGATGTTGGCGTGCTTGAGCGTCTCCATCACCGCCACCTCGCTGAGGAAGCGGTCGATGGCGGCCTGCCGCTCGCCGGGGCTCTCGAACGACTCGAGCATCTCCTTGATGGCACAGACCTTCTGGTTGAGCTTCAAATCCTCGGCGCGGTACACGGCTCCCATGCCGCCGGCACAGATGAGCTGCGCGATGCGGTAACGTCCGTCCAGGATGTGTCCGGGGCGCAGCCGCTCCTCCACGAGACTCATCAGAAGCGTTTGCCCAGACCCACCACGGGATAGCGGCGGTTGTCGATCACGTCGCGCACGCCTCCCATGATGTAGAAGTCGCGGGCCAGCGTCATGCGGCCGATCACGTCGATCTTCACGTCCGCCGGATCGTACACGTCGGCGCTCACCCCGAGCCGGCTGAAGAGCATCGTGTCAAAGCCCACGCCGAACTTCGAGCGCACCACCCCGCCGCGGATGCGCCCGCTCGGCTTGCCGGTGGCAATCTGCGCGTTCACCAGGTTCTGGTAACCGATGGAATCCACGCCGATCATGCCGGAGTACCTGTAGTCGGGCAGCAACGTGAGGAGCGCGTTCGAGTACAGGTGCGTGCTGCGCGTGTTGTACTCGCCTTCGCCGCGGAACTGGAAAAGCTTGAAGCTGTCGCTGCCGCCCATGAAGCCGCCCACCGCCTTGTTGAGGCGATCAACGAGCTGCTTGGCGCCGGCCATCGTCTCGCGGGCGTCGGTGATGGTGTCCTTCAGGTTCGCCTGCACCTGGGGATCGTTGGTGACCGACGCGATGCCACGGGCCACCGAGTCAACCTCCTCGGCGGCCTTGCGCAGGGCGGTGACGGTCCCCACGATGTCACCCTGGAGCTGCTTGTTGGTGGCGAGCTGCTGCACGGAGGCCATGGTCACCTTGAGGCTGGCGGACATGTCGCGCAGGTTGTTCACGATGACGCCCACTTCCGGCTCGTTGCGCGCGGTCATGCGCCTGAACGATGCGGAGAGCTGGCGGAAGTCCGAGCCGATCTCGCGCATGTCGCCCTGCAACCCGACGATGAGGTCGTCCACGTGGCGGGTGATCACGCTGACGCGGCTGTTCACGTTGGTGATCACGCTGTTGATGTTGTTGGCGGCTACCCGCATGTCCCCGGACAGCGCGCTGAAGTTGGCGACCGTCTCCTGGATGTTGCGCTTGAACTCGGGGTCCCCGACCAGCTTGTTGAAGTCCTGGACCGACCTCTCAAGCTCGGACATGGCTTCTTCGCCCTTGGCCATGAGCTGGTCGATGGTGACCGGCGGCGTGCCCATCACGGTGCCACCTTGCGCCAATTGAGGACCGGTGCGCGGCGTGATCTCCAGCCACTTGTCCCCCAGCAGGTTGCTGGTGATGCCGAACTGCGAGGTGCTGGAAATGGCAAGCGGGGCGTTGTCCTTCATGTAGGTCACCGTGAACTCGACCTTGATCTGCTTGTTCTCGGTGATATCAATGTTGGTCACCTTGCCGATGTTGACCCCGGCCAGACGCACGGTGGAGCCGAGCTGAAGCCCTTCCACGCGGTCGAAGACCACGTAGTACTTCACACCCTCGCGCGCCGTCCGGTTGACGTTGAGCGAGGTGTAGATAAGCGCCAGGATGA
>VGFD01000270.1 GCA_016868975.1 Armatimonadota bacterium
AATGCCAGCGCGTCTTCCGGCCGGGCTTTGGCTTTTGTCTTCTCGGCCACGGACCATCCTCCAAACACACGTTCTCTACCCACCAGACAACTGTTCGATCTTACACCTTGAATGCTTTCCCCAGGCGCTTTTGCGAAATCGGCTTGAGCTCGACCTCTTCCACCGTCCAACGGTCGCCGTGACGCGTCACGGTGGCGGTGCCCGCGTACAGCGCGAGGAACAACTGACCCTTGTAGACCAGCTTCACCTTCCCCTTCACCTTGTACCGCACGAGTGCCTTTGCACGCTCATACACGTCCAGGCGGAGCACGTCGAACCGCTTGATGTCGTCGGCGCGCACCGCAAAGTCCCGGTAGGGGATCTCGCGTCGCACGGCCGGGCTCAAGAACCCGTACGCCTTCGGATAATCCCGCCCCCGCACGGCCGCGAAGAAGCGTTGAGCCGCGGCGTCCGCCGATTCCTGCGCAAAGCAAGACGGCCCGCCCCCAGTGTGCGCTCCCACCAGCAGAGACAGGCCGACGAGCGCGCCCCGCAGGGCAATCAGGAAGCGCCGCCCGGCTGTGGATCCGCATTGCGAATCGGCAGCGGGTATTCCAGTGCGAGCTGGTTGTCGAGGTAGATCTGAATCCAGTAAACGCCCGGACCGTCAAATTTCATGCCGGAAATAAAGTTGACCGCCATGAACGGCTCTTCGGCCTTTTTCAGGTTGAACGGCTGATCGCCGGTGTCCACCAGATCCTTCTTGGAAGAATCCAGGATTTTCATCCGCTGGACGTGAGCCCCCAGGCCGTTGCACCAGCCGTTGGCCACAAAAAATCCCTGCCCTTCCGGAAACGCGAAGGGAAATTCCGGGAACGGCATTTCATAAAACACGTACTTGAAGCTGGGCGGCCCTTTTTCGTCTTCCACCTGCAGGCACGGCACGGAGAATTGCAGGCGCGGACGCGTCCCGGCGCCTCCCCCACCAGACACGTCGAGGCCCATTCCGGGCATTCCACTGTCCAACATCTGCTTTTTTCCTCCTTCTTATTCAAGGGCTCAGGTGGGCTCGATTGGCGTCAAGCCGCTCGCATACCTTCGCGGCGCCCAGACCGCTGATTTCCACGGTCTTGTGGCGGGATTTTTCACCGGCCAGGATGCGCACCGCCGAGCGCCGCACGCCGAGCTGCTCGGCCAGGAGGTCGCGCAGCGCCTCATTCGCCTTCCCGTCCACCGGCGGCGCCGCCAGCCTCACCACGAGCACCCCGTCTTCGACGGCCTGCACGCTGCTCTCCTTTGCCCTGGGGATGGCGCGCACGCGAAAGCTGGCGAGGCCGCCCCCTTCCGTGACCGCAAGGGGGGTCACGCGCTCACCGCGCCATCCGAGCGCTGCGTCCGCGCGGTGAAGTTGGCGAGCGCCTCCTGGGCCGCGACCTGCTGCGCTTCCTTCTTGCTGGGCCCGCTGCCGGTGCCGAGCACCTCGTCGCCGAAGTGCACCTCCACCGTGAAGACCCGCGCATGGGACGGGCCCTCCTCGCGCACGACCTTATAGGTGGGGAGCGCCTTGAAGTGCTTCTGGGTTTCCTGCTGCAGCAGGCTCTTGAAGTCGCGGTTGAGCTGGGGCAATCCCTCTAGCAGTCCGGTGAAGAGGACGTTCACGAAGCCGCGCGCGGCCGGGTACCCGCTGTCGAGATAGATTGCCCCGACCAGCGCCTCCAGCGCGTCCGCGAGCAGCGAGGACCGCTCGCGGCCGCCGCTCACTTCCTCGCCGCGGCCAAGCACCAGCGCCTGTCCCAGCCCCAGGTTGCGGGCGTGGCCGGCCAGAGAAAGCATGTTCACCAGGGCGGACTTCATGCGGGTCAACTCGCCCTCGCGGAGGAACGGGAAGCGCTCGTAAAGCATCTCGCCGGCCACCAACCCCAGCACGGCGTCCCCCAGGAACTCCAGCCGCTCGTTGCTGCTCTCGTGCGGATACTCGTTGACGAAGGACTCGTGCACGAGCGCCTTGCGCAACAGGCCGGGATCGTTGAACCGCACCCCCAGTCTCGTCTGCAAGGTGTCCAGATCGATCTGCTGGGCCACTATGCTCCGTTCGGCGCCTTGCGGATGAGCAGCACCGCGTTCTGCCCTCCAAACCCGTAGGAGTTGTTCAGCGCGATATCCACCCTGGTCTCGCGAGCCTTCTTGGGGACGTAGTCGAGGTCACACCCCTCGTCGGGATTGTCCAGGTTGATGGTGGGCGGCACCACGCTGTCGCGCGTGGCCAGCAGACAGGCAATCGTCTCGATGGCGCCGGCCGCTCCCAGCATGTGGCCGGTCATCGACTTGGTGCTGCTCACCACCACTTTGGCCGCGTGGTCCCCCAGCGCGTTCTTGATGGCCTGGGTTTCCGTCCGATCCCCGACGGGCGTCGAGGTCGCGTGCGCGTTGATGTAGTCGATCTGCTCGGGCGACACGCCGGCGTCCTTCATCGCGTTTCGCATGGCTTTCACCGCGCCCGCGCCGCCCGGCTCCGGGCTGGTGATGTGATACGCGTCAGCGCTCATCCCGTAGCCGGCGATCTCGCCGTAGATGGTGGCCCCGCGCGCCCGCGCGTGCTCCAATTCCTCGAGGAGCAGGATGGCCGCGCCCTCGCTCATCACGAAGCCGTCGCGATCCCTGTCGAAGGGGCGGGAGGCCTGCTCCGGCGCGTCGTTGCGCGTGGACAGCGCGTGCATGGCCCCGAAGCCGGCGAACGCCATCGGAGTGATGACGCCCTCCGTGCCGCCCGCGACCATCATCTTGGCCTTCCCGTCACGGATGATGTTGACCGACTCGCCGATGCAATGCGCGCCGGTGGCGCACGCGGTGACGATGGTCATGTTCGGACCCTTCATCCCGTGCAGGATGCTCACCGTGCCGCTCGCCATGTTCGCGATGAGCATGGGGATGAAAAACGGGCTGACTTTTTCCGGCCCGCGCTCCAGCAACACTTTGTGCTGCGCTTCCAGGGTCTGCATGCCGCCGATGCCGGAGCCGATGATCACTCCGATGTCGTTGGCATTTTCCGGAGTGACCTCAAGCTTGCCGTCTTCGAGCGCCATCTTTGCGGCGGCCGCGCCGAGCTGCAGAAAACGGTCCATCTTGCGGACTTCCTTCTTGGGAAGAAACTCCTCCGGAACAAAGCCGCGGACTTCGCCGCCAATCTTGCAGCCATAGCGTGAGATGTCAAATTGCGTGACCGGGCCGATGCCGGAAACACCCTCCACGCAATTCTTCCAGAACGTCTGCCAGCCGTTTCCCAGGGGCGAAAGGACGCCGAGCCCGGTTACAACGACTCTCTTCATTTCCAAATTCTCCGTGTCTGGTATCGGGGATCCAACCCCCAGAGGAATGGGATCTGCGGGATTCGGAACGCGCACGGCGGATCCTGTCAGTGCAGGAGATGCACGGCCGGGCGCGGGAGTTCCGACTTGATGAGAAGACTGCTCGCCGTCCTGATGATCACGCTGTGCGTGGCCGCGGCCCGCGCCGAGGACACCTTCGTGGCCGTCACCCCCGGCATCGAGTCCATCCCCGGGCCCGGCCAGACGCTGCGCTCCGACCAGACCGCCATCCACATCCGCCTTTCGGGCAGCGCAATGACCGCCAGCACCCCGCGCGTCTGGCTCGACGGCAAGGACGTCACGGCGCTCGTGATCCGAGAGGAGAACCGGCTGAGCCTGCCGCTGCCTGACGTGATGGCGCCTGGCGAGCACATGGTTCGGGTCATGGTGCCCACCCTCACCGGGGCGCGCGACGCGAGCTGGACCGTCAACGTGGCCGGCACCCCGCCGCCTCCCCCGGCCGGCGCGCGCTTGCAGCTCGTCACCAACGCGGGCGCGCAAACGCTGTACGAAGGGGACGAGCTGGTAGTCACCGTGCTTGGCCCGCCGGGCGGCCGTGGCGTGGCGGACGTGGCCGGGCACTTCAAGATGCCCCTGGTGGAAGGCCCGCCCGGCACCTACAGCGCCCGTCACGAGATCACGCACTCGGATTACGTTCTGGGGGGCAAGCTCGTGGCCAGTGTGGGCTTCTCCAACGGGACCGTGCTTACCGCTTCAGTTCCGACTCCGATCAAGATTTTCGGGCAGATGTTCACCGTGCGCATCCAGGAGCCGGTCAATGGAGCCACCGTGCCCTGGAACTTCAAGATTCGCGGCCGCACCCGGCCGGGCGCCCTGGTCACCCTGTCTCCGAGCCTGGGGGGACCTCCCCGCCAACCCACCCTGATGGGCGGCGCGCCTCCGCAAGTGGGCGCCACCCAGGACAATCTGGGCAGCATCCAGGTCACGGCCGACTCACGAGGCTACTTTGAAACGAGCTTCGGATTTCCGCTGCACATTGTTGCCGTGCGCTATTTCTTCATGGTGACCGCGCTTACCGCGGACGGCGCCCAGGCAATCCCCGCGACCTTCAGCGTGCGCCTGGCCGATAAACAGCGCGTTGAGGAAGAGAAAAAGAAGACTCAGGGCCCGTCAAGAAATAACTGATACGCTGCGGGCCCTCACCACAGTTTTCCCTGGCCGTCGTCGCCGGGAAACACCACGCCCAGCAGCTTGAACGAAAGCGGGGTGGCGGTGCGCCCCCGCGGCGTGCGGTTGAGAAACCCCATCTGCAGCAGGTAGGGCTCGTACACCTCTTCCAGGTTGCCGGCCTCTTCGTTGACCATGGCGGCGAGCGTGTCCAGGCCCACTGGATTCCCCTTGAACTTGTGCACCAGCGTGTCGAGGATGCGCCGGTCGACCTCGTCGAGGCCGCGCTCGTCGATGCCCAGCCTCCCCAGCGCGTAATCGGCGATCTCGCGGGTGACAATCCCCTCCCCGTCCACCTGCGCGAAATCGCGCACCCGGCGCAGCAGGCGGTTGGCCACCCGCGGCGTGCCCCGCGCGCGGCGGGCGATCTCGTGGGCGCCGTCTTCGCGGATTTCGATTTTCGTCAGCCCGGCCGAGCGGGTCACAATGGCGGCCAGCTCGTCCGGCTTGTAATGGTCCAGGTGCAGGGGAATTCCGAAGCGCGCCCGCAGCGGCGCCGACAGATTTCCCCCGCGGGTGGTGGCGCCGATCAGCGTGAACGGCGGGATGCGAATTTTGCGGGTGCGCTCCGCGGTGCCTTTTCCAACGATCCGATCAAAGGTAAAATCCTCCATCGCGGGATACAGGATTTCCTCGATGACCCGCGACAGCCGGTGAATTTCATCGATGAAAAGCACGTCGCCGGGCTCCAGGCTGCTCAAGATGACCAGCAGGTCGATGGGCCGCTCCAGGGCGGGGCCGGAAGTGGCTTTCAGCTTCACGCCCATCTCGTTGGCCAGGATGTTGGCCAGCGTGGTCTTTCCCAGGCCGGGCGCGCCGTAGAGAAGGGTGTGATCGAGCGGCTCGCCGCGATCCCGGGCGGCCAGGATGAAGACCCGCAAATTGCCCTTGATGGCGTGCTGGCCGACGTACTCGTCCAGCGTCCGGGGGCGCAGGCTCCGATCAAGCTGCGCCTCTTCGTCGTGCAGGTGCCCGTCGAGCAGGGGCGAGCCAGCGGTCGGCTCGGCCTCCCTGCCTCTTCCCTCCGGGGGATTTCCCAGCTGGCCGTCCCTGGCGGTACTCATCGGCCCAGGAGCTGCAGGCTCTCGGCCAGCAGCGCGTCAAATCCCAGGTTGTCGCCGGCCGAGACGCGCACCTGCTCCACGGCTTCGCGGGCACGCTGCGCGTCGCAGCCCAGGTTTTCCAGCACTTCGAGCACGTCGGCGAGTTCATCGGGGGTGCCGTCTCCGGCTGCCGCATCCGCGGCGAATTGCTTCACCTTTTCCTTCAATTCGAGAATGAGGCGGGCCGCGGTTTTCTTGCCGATGCCCGGCACCGCCACCAGCCGGTTCGCGTCGCCGTTGGCGATGGCCCGGGTCAGCGAGGCGGCGTCGAGAAACGACAAAATATTCAAGGCGGCCTTGGGCCCGATGCCGCTGATGCTGATCAATAATTTAAAGAATTCGCGGTCTTGCGGGGTGGAGAACCCGAATAATTCGATGGCGTCCTCGCGGACCGCCATATACGTGTAGAAGGTCACCTGTCGGTCGCCGTCAAGGGCCATCAGCACCCGCTCCGGCACCCAAACGCCGTAGCCGACGCCGTTGCAGTCGACGACCGCATGGTTCTTGGCGCGGCCGGCCAGCGTGCCCCGCAGCTGCGCGATCATCGCAGGCGGGCCCGGTACAGATGGCAAAGCGCGATTCCCAGGGCGTCGGCCACGTCGTCCGGCCTGGGAATTTCCGCGAGATCGAGGGCCCAGGCGACCATCTGGCCGACTTCGTGCTTGTCCGCGCGGCCCGAGCCGGAGAGCGACATTTTCACGTCCGTGGGCGTGTACTCGTAAAACCCCACGCCGTGCTGCGCGGCCGCCAGCAGCACCACGCCGCGCGCCTCGCCCACCGCCATGGCGGTGCGCACGTTCTTCTGGAAGAAGAGCCGTTCCACCGCCATCACGTCCGGCGCGTGCTCGGCCAGCACCCGCGACAGACCTTCGTGGATGGCGCACAGGCGCTCACCCTTGCTCATGCTCGGAGTGGTGCGGATGGCGCCGAACGCGACCGGCACGCAACGGGACGCATCGGCGCGGATGATGCCGTAGCCAAGGATTGCGGTGCCCGGATCGATCCCGATGATGGTAACCTCGCCGGTCAGCGGCAGCGGCTGCTCGTCGTTGACCGCGCGCGCCTCGCCAAGGGCAGCCACCAGCTTGTCGTAGGAGGTGCGCTGCGGCCGCCTCGCGCGAGGCATCGCTAGGCCGTGACCTCTTCGAGAACCTCGCTGGGAATGTCGAAATTGGCGTAGACGTTCTGCACGTCGTCGTTGTCCTCGAGCATGTCCATGAGCTTGAGCACGGCGGGCGCTTCTGAACGGCCCAGCTTCACGGTGGTGCTTGGGATCATGGTCAGCAGGGACGATTCCGCCTTCAGGCCGGCCTTCTCCAGCGCCTCCAGCACGGTGAAATAATCGTCCGGCGAGGTTTCCACTTCCCAGGTGCCCTCGGCGTCGCGCACGTCGTCGGCGCCCGCGGAAATCGCCAGGTCGAGCAGCGTTTCTTCCCCTACAGAGTCCCCGGCGAACGTGATGATGCCGCGTTTCTGGAACAGCCAGGAGACGCAGCCGTTCTCGCCGAGGTTGCCGCCGTATTTCGAGAACACGTGGCGCATGTCGGCCGCGGTGCGGTTGCGGTTGTCGGTGGCTGCTTCGACCATCACCGCCACGCCGTGCGGGCCGTAGCCCTCGTAGGTGATTTCCTCGTACTGCACGCCGCCGTCGGCGCCGGTGCCCTTCTCGATGACCCGCTTGATGTTGTCCGCGGGCATGTTGACTTCACGCGCCTTGGCGATGGCGTTCTTGAGCGCGAAGT
>VGFD01000271.1 GCA_016868975.1 Armatimonadota bacterium
CTCAGCGCCCAGGTGGCATGAGGCGCCCACAGCACGGCGAGATATGGAAAGAGGAAAAGAAGAGGATTCCACAGCGAAAGCAGCCGCAGCGCCAGCAGGGCGGAGGTCAGCATGGTCAACTGGCGCAGGCGCAGTTGCTGCTGGACCTGGATGATCTCCGATCCTAGCCAGCGTTGCCGGACCAGGATCAGCAGCAGGCCAGTTGCGCCCAACAGCCACGGGCCGATGGGCCAGGGTGGTTGCCACCCTACGAGGTCGGCCACCATCCGCAGTTCCTGGCGCGAGGCGCCCAGTTGCACCTGGAGACATCCCGTCAGTAACCACGTAAGAAGGGCCACCGACGCCAGACCCAGCTCCACCCCTGGCGAGCAGCGCAGGGTGCGAATCTTGTCGCAGAAGGTATGGATTGCCGCAAGCATGATCGGCTAGGATAACCGTCCTCTTTCCTCCCGGCAAGCCGTTGATGCGGGCCGCCAGAAAACCTTGGCACTGTTTCACCCGGTATGTGTCAAGGACTTTGAGACAATTCGGGTGTTGTATTTAGTGTAGGATCTGGTTCGATGCAGCACTCATGATCGGGTTTGTTGATCCAGACAGCTTCGGGCAGTTTCTGGACGCGGGGCCGCCCCCGGACAAAACGCTCGGGGTGAGCCTCATAGGCGGCCAGCAAGACCTGCTGCCGCTGCGCCTGGGTTTCCTTGGCCTGCCCGTAGTGGACGGTGGCCGGGGTCAGCAGTCCCAGGCCGGAATGGTAGTGCTGTTGGTTATACCAGTGGAAGAAGGCCCGGGCCCAGCTGCGGACCTCGACCAAGGAGCCGAAGCGATCGGGGAAATCGGGTCGATACTTGAGGGTCTTGAAATGCGCCTCGGAGTAGGGGTTATCATTGGCAACGTGGGGCCGGGAATGGCTCTTGGTGACCCCCAGGTCGTCCAGCAGTTGCTCCATCGACTTGGCGACCATCGGTGCGCCCCGGTCGGCATGCAGCGTCAGCTGCTGCGCCGAGATGCCCTGGCGCTGGCAACTGGTCTCGATCAAGACCCTGGCCAAGTCGGCCGACTCCCGTTGCGCCACCATCCAGCCCACCACATAGCGGCTGAAGACGTCGAGGATGACATACAGATAGAAGTAGGTCCCCACCATCGAGCCGCGCAGTTTGGAGATGTCCCACGACCACAACTGCTTGGGTGCGGTGGCCAGCAACTCGGGCTTGGTGTAGGCCGGGTGCCGCAGTTGGTGGCGCCGTTCCCGGACCTGGTGCTCGACGGCCAACACCCGATACATCGTCCGCCAAGAGCACAGGTAGCGCCCCTCATCCAGCAACTGCGCCCAGACCTGGCGCGGGGCCAGATCCTGGAAGCGGGGACTGTTGAGCACCTCCCGCACCTGGGTCCGTTCCTCCGGTGCCAGCGCCAAGGGCGGCGTGGCTCGGGAGATCTCTGCCCGCCGCAGGGCGGGGGCTTCGAGGACGGGACGTCGCGCCCGATACAGGCTGCTGCGCGACACCGCCAACACCTGGCAGGCCCGGATTACCCCCACTTCCTGAGCCAGTTGGTCCGCCGTGGCAATCATTTGCTGTCGACCGGCAGCGGATCCGCGCTGGGCAAGCCAAGTAGGTCGCAGAGTTTTTTTTGCACCGCGATGATCGTTTCCGCCTGCTTGAGGCGACCCTGCAACCGGGTATTCTCCCGCTGCAGCCGGGCCACCTCTTTCACCGCCGGATCGGCAGCCTTCTTACCCCGCTGCAAGGTGCCCAACTCCCCGCGCTCCCGTTGTTGTCGCCAGCAACTCAGGTGCGAGGAATACAGCCCTTCCCGGCGCAAGAGCGCGCCGATCTGGCCGGGCTGTCGGCATTGATCGGCCTCATGGAGGATACGACGCTTATAGTCGGCACTGAAACGCCGACGTTGGGCCCGGGGTAATACCTCGGCATTAACCACCGCTCCAGCCAGCTGGGCGGGGGAGGAAGACGGATCTTTTCGGTGGCCAGCTAGGCCATTGGAGGCTGCTTGCGACATCCGTTGGAAGCTCCTTCGCCCGTGGGGTTGCTCACTAATTTCGTCAGGCCAGTTGTCTCAACCAATCTAGGCACACAGGGTCCTGCCGTTCGGGAACCATAGCCAACGCTGACCAACGATAGGTGTCACCGATGAGGGTACCAGCTCATACTCGATTCTGGCGCATAGAGGGATCCCCTCAGAAAACGGACTATAAAGCACGTTAAGCCCTAAGCGGGCCTTCCCCGGCGTTAGGTCCCAGCTCGGTACAAACCGGGTAGATTGGTAACAGTCTATACCGGGATGATGGGTAACAGTTTCCCCTAACTTGCTGACCAACCCACTACATAACCCGGAGGTTGGTCAATGCCCTGGATGGACTCCAAGACCTCAGCCATGCACCCCACCACTGCCCACCCACACCAGGCCCTACACGGCAAGACCCCAGGCCAATCTACCAGCCCTCCACAAGACCCTTCCCCTGAGAACTCCCCCCTCTCGAATACCCCCGCCACTTCCTCGTCAAACGCGTCACCGAGGCCGGCACCATTCGACTCAAGGACAAACTCCTCTTCCTCGCCAAGGTCGATGAACGAAACATGATCCTACGAGAATGACGTGATTTTTCCAACCCACAAGTGTCACCTATCATCGCGGACAATTCTGTTACCTGTCAGCCCGGTTGCTCATATCCATGCAACCGCCTCACTTGGGGATTCTGTTGATGAACTCCTCAACGTACGGGAATCTCCTCTCAAGGATCTCCAGCAACGTCGTGCC
Source organism: Armatimonadota bacterium (assembly GCA_016868975.1). Taxonomy (GTDB): domain Bacteria; phylum Vulcanimicrobiota; class Xenobia; order RGZZ01; family RGZZ01; genus VGFD01. Next base: position 2,776 of record VGFD01000271.1, read on the forward strand.
GACTTGTGTGGTTAGCCGGTTGAGATCAAAGCACTCCAAGACCGCACGCAGATGCTTGTCACTGCCCGATGAGAAACCCTCACGTTCCACCAAGTACATCGCTACAACCTGCAGCTCGCTCGGAGGAATCTCCTCGAACGATCGTGGGCCCCTGGTTCGCAATTTGATCAATGGGCTCCCGTTCACTCTAACGACGGAGAACAGCAAGCCCGTTTCAGTCACCTCATTCTCAAAGGCAAGCCGCCTTTGTCGAAGGGCGTGCGCAAGCGCCTTGTTCAAAGTGCTCTTCAGCTCGTGGCCCATCCGCCGAATGCCACATCCCCGCAGGTAGATTTCGTAGGCCCGCTTGGCAATTACCGGGCCTTCGACCTCGACGATCCGAACGATGCCTTCGGAAACCACACTCGTGCCGACGCCACGGGGATCTTTCGAGGGCGGCCCGGAATACTCCACGTAGTCGCTGAATGGCAGAGCGGCATGTCGCGGGCCGATCGGCGGGGTGGGCTGCGGTTCCCAGCCGACAGGATCGTCATTATTGGCCGGCGGGCGAAGCGGCTCTCGTGGCTGGGGCAAGGCCTCCCTTGCGGAGTTGGATGATACCGGCAGGACATCGGGTGTTGGCGGCCGGAGGCTTACGGGGTCTTCAGCGGGCCACAGCTCGGCATCGTTCGCCGGTTTGGAGACTGAGGACACGACGCGGTGCTCCGTATGCACACTCTTTGGAGCGCCTTCGGCCCCAATCGGTTCGATGCCGCGCTCGGCCAACGTCTTCACGAGGTCGTCCAGCATGTCCTTGCGCCGGCGGACGAAGGCGGAAGCGAAGCACCGCCAGAACACCCAACCCGCGCGCTCGAGGACGCGCTGACGCTGCATATCGTCGGCCCACTTGTCCGCGCCATGGTATTTGTCGCCGTCGCATTCAACCGCCAGCCGCGCGTCGTTGTGTCCCTCAACCACCATATCAATGCGGTATTGTCCGACCCGCACCTGTGGGGTGATCCAGTAGCCACGCTGCGCGAGCTCGTCGTACATGTCGCGTTCGAAAGGCGACTCGCAAAGGGTGCGCAGGTCTTCCATCCGCATCTCGTTCTGGGCGAACGGTGTCGCAAAGTGTGTGATGAGACTGCGCCGCAAGCGGTCAGCTTCGCTCAGATGCCCCAGTGCCACTGAGCGCACGAGGTACATCCGGTCCCTCGCTCGCGAAGCCGCCACATTGAAACGCTGGGCGAAGCTATCGCGAGACAGCGGCGCACCAACGTCGTTGGGCGCAGACACCATCGAGAGAAACATGATATCGCGCTCCTTGCCCTGAAACGTGCGTGCATCGCCACAAGTGATGTGATGGCGCTGCATGACTTCCGGTCCGAGCTCGTCAGTCAGCTGGTCCCAGATCAACCTCGCCTGCCTGTCTGCGAGCAGCGAGACGACCCCGACGGAGCGGCCGGCCATTTTCGAGTCAGCCACAATCGCCTTGATTTCATCGACGATGAACCGTGCTTCGGACCGATTGACGTCGCCGCTGCGATAGCCGTCTTCCACCACCACGTCGATAAGGGGCGGGTCAAGACGCTCGGAGGCTTTGGGCATCCGCAGTGGTCGCAGCTCGTGGTTGTAGAACTCGCGTTTGGAATACTCGATGATCGGGCCGACACAGCGGAAATGCTCCTTCAGCATCACCGCGCTCCTGGCGAACACTACTTTGAACAGGTCATAGATGGAGCGCTCCGGGGACATTTGAGGGCGATAGGTCTCCACCTGATTGCCGAGGAAGCGACTCATGAGGCTGCGAATCTTTTCCTCCTCCAGGCCCACGCCCTCGGGAGAAACCTGCTTGTCGTCCCCGACGATGAGCACTTTCGTCGCACGTAACAGGGAAGGCAATGCCGTTAGGTCTGATTGCGACGCCTCGTCGATGACGACGAGGTCAAAGCAGCCCAGCTCCGCGGGCAGTGATTCCGACACCCGGTAGTGCGGCATAATCCAGCACGGCACTGCGGGGTTCGCCTGGGACGCTGCCATGCGCGCATCGTGCCGGTACCGCACCGCGCGCTTGCCCGTGCCCTTGCCGATCTTCTGGATGGCGTTGAGGTACGCCTGCAGCGCGGCCCGGATGCTGGGGGAGGCGTTCTCTGCAAGCTTGAGCCACGTGCGCTTCACCACAATGTCGCGGTAGGCACGCGATAGGTCGCTTTCGACGTCGTGGCGATCTCTCGCCAGCTTCTTCAGCTCTTCGTGCGCGTCAATCGACTCGAGGTAAGCGGTGAGGCGCTTCAGGCGCCAGGCTTTGCGCCAGCTGTCCGGAAGCAGGCCATCCACGGTACCCGCAATCGGTTGCTTAAGCACGGCCGCGTACCTCGGCGCTCCGGAGGCCTCCACCTTGTCGCAAACCTCGCGCACGATTGCGAGGTGCGTGCCCAAACCCAGCACGCGAGATAGCTCCGCCATCAGCGCCGTCCACTCAGCCTGCATCCGGGCGTCTTCAATCTCAGGGTTGCCCAGCGTCCCAGCGAGAAACCGGCGAATGTCCTCTATGACGCGGCCCGTGCGGCCGTCCAGAACCTTCTGAAAGCGCTCCTTCTGAGCCCACACGTTGGCGAGTCGCTTCTTGGTGAGGTGGTGCCGCAGCGCCCTCTCCAGCTCGGCGAGTCGCTCAGTGTTATCCGCCAGCTCGCGCACATGAGCCCAGTTGGGAAAAACGAGCGAAGCTGCGGCGCTGAGTTCTCCTTCCGCCTTCACTACGCCCTTCACCTTGAGGTAAAGGGCGTAGTCTTGGGCGGCGGCCAGGCCGCCCTCCGGTTTGTCCCCCGGTACGGCTTCAAGTTGAAGCTCGGGGGCAAGAGCGTTCCAGCGCAAGGCCAGTTGCCGCAGGGATTTCAACAACGCCAGATGCTCGACGACATGCTCCCAACTCTCGGCGTTGGCAGGGGGATTGCCGAGAACGCGAATGCTGTCCAGCTGCTTCTTTCGGGCGGACCTGCCGAACAGCCCTATCAGACCAAAGGGGCTCCTGCCCGCGGCAAGATTGCGCACAGCCTCCGTGAGCTCGGGATCCAGCTCGATGCCTGCGGTCGTGGTAACCGGCCGCTCAAGAAACGCTTTGCGCTGCTCGACAGCATGCTCAAGCTCGGCGCCGAGGGCCTCCAGAATCGGCACCAGGTTGTCGTTGCCGCCGCGCCGGAGACGTTCGCGCATGGCGACCGTCCAATTGCGATGCGCCTGCACTACCTCGTCGCGTTCGCGGTGGAGCGCCTCGACGTGCGTGAGGACTTGCTGAGCGCGAACGAGCGTCTCCTGCGTCGAATCGGCGAGCGCCGGAACGTCGCCGTTTTCCACGCCCTGTTTCAGCTTTTCGAACTGGGACAGATCCTGGTGGACTTCGAGCAGTGCCTTGGAGTCGGGAAACTCCACGAGTTGCGGCAGCGACGCATCGAGGTAGTCGATGTCTTGGCCTAACGCACGCCTTGCCTCCCGTAGCCGCACAACATCTGCGTCCGAGAATTGCGGGGCGAACTCGGGAGTGACTCCAAGCGTGTCGGGAATCCACTCACACTGGTCGACGTCCCCGACCACCTCGCGCGCGGCGTCTTGAGGGTCGATCTCCTCGGTTTCCAACGTGACCTTAGCGAGGTTACGTTTCGCCCACTCGCTAATCTTGCGGTCAATGCTGGCAAGCTTGCCGTGGAAACCATCAATGGATTCCGAAAGATGGTTGATGGTCCTCGCGGTGCTGCTGCGGTCGAGGCCTTGCACCTCGGAGGCAATCTTTTCGATGGCGTGCTCGAACTGCTTCATACCCTCCTGTTCGCTCGTCAGCAGCGAAATGGCGAGCGGACGGATTTCCTCGGGAAGCTGTTCCTGCAGCACGGCCAATGCCGGATCCTTCATGGAGGTCACGAGCACCCGCTTGCCCTCCGCCAGGTAGTGACAGATGACGTTGGCGATGGTGTGTGTCTTGCCCGTGCCAGGCGGGCCCTGCACGACGACGCCATCGGAGTCATCCAACAGCTGGATGATACGGACCTGCTCGTCGTTGAAGGCCTTGGGGAAGTAGAGGTCACGCGCCTTCTTGGTGCTCGTGCTGCGCTCGGCGTGATACGAGGCGGACACGCCGCGGAAGGACGGCAGTTCGACGACCGGGTTGGTCGTGTCAGGGTCTCTCACGACGGCGGCCACAGCCGGCGGGAAAACCTCAGCTTCTTCGGCTCGTTTCTTAAGCTTGTCCAGGTCCTGCAGAAACAGGTTGTTGGTGCGCGGACGTGCAAAGAGCACCCATGTGTCGGTGACTTTGAGCTTGTCGTCGGACTTGGGCAGCGTCCGGTCCTCCGCTGGCACTTCGTTTGGCCAGTAAATGCCGTTCGCGTCGAGGTTGGTAGCCGCCGTACGAAGCAGAGGCTCGAAGGTGCCGCGGTCGAACGGCGAAAAGGTCGTCGTAGCTCTCCCGAAGAACTCCTTCGCCGCTATCTCCAGATCGGCAACGCCAGGGTTATCGACGGAGGCGTACCAGTCGACCTCGATGCGAGCATCGACATCCCGAGGTCGGATTTCCACTTCGGCCGTCACAGGGTTGAGCGACATTTCGGCCAGCCCACCT
>VGFD01000272.1 GCA_016868975.1 Armatimonadota bacterium
GCTCCGGCCACCACCGCCACCCAGGCGGCTCCGGCCACCACCGCCACCCAGGCGGCTCCGGCCACCACCGAAGCCAGTCCGGCCGCGGCCGCGCCGAGCGACGCCCCGCCGGTGACTGAAAACGCCGCCGGCACGCCCGAATCCGCGGGCGCCACGGTCAACGTGCAGGCGGGAGGCAGCTCGGTTCAGGTTCAGACCGACCCCAGCGGCAACGCCGTGAAGGTGGACGCCAGCGCGCCGGGCGGCAACAACGCCCAGGTACAGGGCGGGACGGTGAACGTGACCCAGCCGGGCGCCAACGCGAGCGTGAACGTCCAGCCCGGCCAGGTGAACGTCCAGGGTCCCGGCGGCACCAACATCAAGATTGAGGGCGGCACGGACGGAAGCGTCAACGTGACGGCCCCCGGCATGGACGTCAAGGTCCAGGCTTCCCCGGCGCCCGGCGAAAAATGAGTCCGGTTAAAGGCCGCTCGGACACCTGGGCGTCCTTTTTTTGTGTCCGGGAAAAGTCCGGATTGTTTCCGGACAAAGTTGTGGATACCCGAGGGAAGGAAACCACCACGCGCGCGTGAACCTCGTTAGGTTGAATCCAAAGCCGAGGGGGCGCAACAATGGCCAAGCTCTATTTCCGCTACGGCGCCATGGGATCCGCGAAGACGCTCAACCTTCTGGCCGTGCGCCACAATTACGAGCGCCAGGGCAAGCGCGTGATGCTCTGCAAGCCGGCCCTGGACGTGCGCTTCGAGGCGGGCGCGGTCACCTCGCGCGCGGGACTCACCTACCCCGCGGACCTGCTCCTGTACCCGGACACGAAGCTCGACTTCGCGGCCTTTGACGGCCTGTCGTGCGTGCTGGTCGACGAAGCGCAATTCGTCGCTCCCACGGTGCTCGACCAATTTCGCGAGTTGACCCGGATGAGCAATATTCCGGTGATCTGCTACGGCCTGCGCACGGATTTCCGCACCCATCTCTTTGAAGGCTCACGACGCCTCTTCGAGCTGGCCGACGCCATCGAAGAAGTCAAGACGACCTGCCAGTTCTGCAACCGCAAGGCAGTCTTCAACCTTCGGCACGACGCGGAGGGCAACGCAATCGTCGAGGGTCCGAAGATTTCGCTTGGCTCCGACGAGCAGTATTCTCCCACTTGCTACACCTGCTACCACGAGCGGGTGGCCGCGGCGGAGCTGCTCGCAAAAGTATAGAGCGGGCCTCCCGATAGAGAGGTCCGCTCGCCGTTCTCTGCAGAGGTCCCCTTCCCCAACGGCCCGTTATCGGGCTTACCGCCTGCCCGCGGACAGGCTCACTCGCGAAGTCCGGTCCCATACTGGAAGGATGGCGCGTCCTCCGCGAGTCCGAGATCCACGTGGTATGCTCCGCGACAGCGAAGGGTGTAGCTCGAGGGCGCTGACGCGCTCTGAAATCCCTCGATGTAGGGCCGCCCCGACCCGGCCGACGGGCACGTCGGAATGGACTGAATGTAGGTCGGGGCGATGGCAGTCAGATCGGCTGGAAAATGGCGTTCGTGTTCGGTGCTGTACACTTCGAGCGCGCTCGCCATGTTGCGCAGGTTGGTCTCGCATGCACTCAGGCGGCCCCGCGAGCGCGCGGTGACATAGTTCGGCAAGAGGATCATCGCGACGACCGCGAGGATCAGCATGACAATCGTGATCTCGAGAAGCGTGAAACCTCGGCGCCCGCAGCCGCGAACCATTTGCCTCAGCTCGCTCTCACCCAGTCGTCAGCCACCATGGTGCGGCGGACGGCGCGGTCGAAGGTCTTGAGCCGCTCGCCAAGCGCCTGGCAGATCTCGTCGAAGTTCGGGTAGAACAGCTCGTCGACCACGCGGGGGCGGCCAGCGACACAGACCACCATCTGGCGCACGCCCAGGCGCACGCGGGCGGTGCTGATGCTGACGTCGCTCCAATCCGAGGACACCATCGCGTTGGCGTCGCGGATGACGAGCCGTGCATTGTCGACCTGGATGGTGCTTCCAAAGTGCGAGGAAAAGATGTACCAGGCGGCAATCGCGAGCCCCATTGCCAGGAACACGCACGGCGCGAACACCAGCATGCGGAAAGACGCGTCACCGGCCGGGATGGTATGGTAGTAATGGGCGGCCTGCTGGAACATGGCAAGGGCGGCCACCGCGGGGAGCGCGGCCACCAGCCCGAGCCGTCGCCGGCTGGAGGAGAAAGACCGAGATTTGAAGCCATTGCCACTGCGCATTTGTCTCTATAACACCCTCTCGAACGTGGCCACCTGGGAGAAACAGGGGATCTGATACTCTGAGTCTATGCTTATGATACGTGTGACGTGTCTCACGTTCTGTGAGCCATCTCACGTTTCAGACTTCAGTCGGATCTATTTTAGTTCGAAAGACCTGGTTCTCCCGTATGTTAACGTTTTTGATCCCCCTCTCCCCGAGCCTCGTGATATGGTATCGGCGCACATTCACGCGTTTAGAGGGAGAAAGTCCAATGAAGATCACGCCCGCCCTTGCCCAGGCGCTCGCCGAGAAACCGCGCGCCACCAGAACGAGCGAGTCCACCCCGCAGGTCCCCACCGACGTGGTGGACCTCGCCCAGCAGTCGGTGACCGCCGACGGCCGGGTCCGCGTCATCATCACGGGCCAAGACGGGCTGTTCAAAGCGAGCGACCTGAAACAGTACGGAGCCCGCGTGACCGGCAACCTCGGCCTGATCAACGGCGTGGCGGCCAACATCGCGCCCGCCGACCTGGAGCGCCTGGTGCAGAGCGGCCCGAAGAATCTCAATGTCTTCTTAGACAGCAAGCGCAGCGTGCCGATCATTCCCGAGCTGGTGGAGGACCCGACCGACCGCCCCGCCCAGCCCAAGAGCGACACCGCCATCCCCGCCTACGGCGTGGACAAGCTGTGGGACAGGGGCTACACCGGCAAGGGCGTGGGCATCGCCGTCATTGACACCGGCGTGTACCCGCACCAGGACTTCGCCGGCCGCATCGTGGCCTTCCACGACACCATCAACCACCGCGCCGAGCCGTACGACGACCAGGGCCACGGCACGCACGTGGCGGGCGACGCGGCCGGCGACGGCACCGCCTCCCAGGGCCGCTTCAAGGGCTCCGCGCCGGAGGCCAGCATCATCGGGGTGAAGGTTCTCGACGAGAACGGCTCCGGCTGGGACTCCGACATTATTGCCGGGGTGCAGTGGGTGGTGGAAAACAAAGAAACCTACAACATCCGCGTCATCAACATGTCGCTGGGCGGCACCATCGCCGACACCTGGAAGGAAGACCCGCTGTCGGTGGCCGTCAACGAGGCCACGAAAGCCGGCATCGTCAACTGCATCGCCGCCGGCAACGAAGGCCCGGGCAAGCAAACCATCGGCACGCCGGCCAACGCGCCGCGCGTGATCTCGGTGGGCGCCCTCGACGACCACAACACGGTGTCGCAGGCCGACGACACGGTGGCGCGCTTCTCCAGTCGCGGCCCCACGTCCATCGACGGCCTCCAGAAGCCGGACGTGATGTCGCCGGGCGTGCGCATCACCGCCGCGAACGCGCCGGGCAGCGCGCTCGACCGCTGGCCGGGCATCCCCCACGTGGGCGAGCACTACATCACCATCTCCGGAACCTCGATGGCGACACCCATCCTGGCCGGCGTGGTGGCCGACCTGATCCAGGCCAATCCAGCCCTGACGCCGAGCCAGGTGAAGGTCATCCTCAAAGGCACGGCGGATAAATTGAGCAACATTGATCGCGACACCCAGGGCGCCGGGCTGATGGATCCGCCGCAGGCCCTGGAGCGCGCGCTGGAAGCGAAGAAACCGTCCTGAGCGAGTTCCCCGAGTTCGAAGAACCCAGCGAATGCCCGCCCGGCCCCGCCGCCGGAGCGGGCATTTCACCGCTCGAGCTGCTGGGAGTAAACTCCGAGTTTCGACGTGTCTGGAGCGCGCAGCTCATTTCATTTGCAGGGGATTGGATCAGCACCGTGGCGCTCCTCTCGATGGTCATCGAAATGACCGGTCAGGGACGCATGGCAAGCTGGATCATCCTCGCCGCCACGCTCCCTTTTCCGCTGGTGACGCCGGTGGCGGGGGTGATCGCGGATCGCTGGGATCGCCGCAAGATCATGATCGCCGCCGACCTGATCCGCGCGGTGCTCACGCTGGGCTTCTTGCTGGTGGCGCCCAGCGGCCAGGTCTGGCTGGTCTTCCCCATCCTGATCGCGATCGTGGTGGTGAGCGCGTTCTTCGGGCCGGCCGCCTCGGCGGCGCTGCCCAACCTGGTGACCTCAGAGCAAATTGTCGCGGCCAACGCGCTCAACGGCGCGTCCTGGGGAACCATGCTCGCGGTGGGCGCGACCATCGGCGGGTTCGTGTCGCACTACGTGGGGCGCGACGCCTCGTTTATCCTCGACTCGGCTTCGTACGTCGTCTCGGCGCTGCTCATCGCGTCGGTCCGCGTGCCGTTCGCCAGCCCGCGCGAAAAGCACGAGACGCACGAGTCCAGCCATCCCGGCCAGGACTTCCTGGACTCGCTGCGCTATGCCGCGCGGCATCGCGGCGTGCTGGGCGCCGTGCTCATCAAGACGGTGTGGGGGATGGGCGGCGGCGTAATCTCGCTCCTCTCCGTGTTGCCGCTGCAGGTATTCCACGCCGGTGACCGCGGTATCGCCCTGCTGTATGCGAGCCGCGGAGTGGGCGCGCTGCTCGGGCCTTTCATTGCGAACCGCTTCGCCGGTGGGCGACCGCGATCGATGGCCATGCTGGCCGCGGTGGGCGTGATCGTCTCGGGAGTGTTCTACGCCGCCTTCGCCGCCTCGCCAACCCTGGCCATTGCCGCGCTGTGCGTCTTCATCGCGCACCTGGGCGGCGGCGCGCAGTGGGTGCTCTCCTCGTCGCTCCTGCAGCGGACGGTCAACGACCGCATCCTGGGACGCATCTCGGCGCTCGATATGGGCGGCATCACGGCGGCCATGGCGGCGTCCACCATCCTTGTGGGAGCAGGGATCGATCCACTCGGGCCGCGCGTGGTGGGAGTGATGGCCGGCTGCCTCACGATGGCGCTGGGTGCGGTCTGGATGGTGGTTTTCGGTTTGCTGCTGCGCGATCCGTTTGAGCGGGTCGAGGATTCATGACCCGCACCGGTGAAAGTCCCCACGCCATGACCGAAGAAGGCAAGGTGGGACTCTACCTGACCAACGACGAGGCGCTCGTCCTGCTGGATTTTCTGCTGCGCTTCAACCAGGAAAGTGAAGCCGAGCTGGTCGATCCGGCCGAGAAATTCGTGCTGTGGGGCGTGGAGTGCATGCTCGAGCAGCAGCTCCGCGAGCCCTTCGATCCGAATTATTCAGAGCTGGTGCTGCAGGCGCGCAGGGCGGTCCGCGAGAGCTACTGACTCTTGCTGGCGTACTCTTTCATCAGCGCAGTGAGGTCCTTGCCCCCCAGAAATACGGACACCTTGCGGGTGGCCGTGCCGCTTGAATCCACCACGACGCTCGCGAGGTCATCGCCCTTCTGGTAGATGTGCTGCTCGCCGCTGGATTTTTCCGGTTGCGCCACTTCGACCTGTTTCCAGCCCATGGCGCGCAGTTTTTCGTCGTAGAAGGCGAGTATTTTCCGGGGCTCGTCGCTGGTTTTCATGACGGCAATGCCGGCCAGCACCGAGCCCGGTTTCTGCTGGAACGCCCGCTCGCCGACACGGAACCCGGTGAGCATCGCCTTCGTGGTGTCCAACTCCAGAGTGCCGTTGGGATAGAGCGGGATTCCCTCCAGGCTCTTCTCGACGCTGGCCTGGCTGACTTCACCGACGTCCGCTTCCACCGCTTTCCAGTAGCGGTATCCCTGGTAGGCGACCAGGCCGGCAATCACGGCGCAGACAATAATGAAACACCCGCAGCCGGCGAGAAGCCAGAACCACCAGGGACGGCCCTTCCGCTCCGGCGGTGGGCCGCCGGGGCCGTATGTCGCGGGGGGATATCCGCCGGGCGGGGGCGGGGGATATTCGCCGGGCGGACCGGGCGGCGGAAAGCCCCCCGGCGGGCCGGGCGGGTATCCACCAGGTGGTCCGGGGGGATACCCCCCGGGCGGTCCTGCGGGTCCGCCGGGCCCTTCAATGCTCACGGGACTCCTTCCGCGGCACGCGCGGCCTGTTGTGTGCGGGCCACGGCATCGGCCACGAAGCGCTTCCACTGCTGGGGGCTCTCGCTGAAGCGCCGCGAGTCGTTGGCCGACCAGGCGAAGTCCAACCAGTCGTCGCCTTCCTCGGGGACGTTGCCGTTGAGATCCCCGGGCAGGCTTTCCCCAGGAACCCCGTATCTGGAATTGTGAAACATGGCTATCCCTTTGCCTGCTCGTTCATCACGCCGAAGGCGGCGCCCATGATTCCGGTGCCGATCACGAGGAAAACGTCCAGGCTCACGGCCAGGCGAAACTTGGGCACCGCCAGACCCGGCAGCACCACGCAACAGAGGGCGAAGAATATCCCGCCCAGCGCGCCCAGAATGGCGGCGCGCCGATAACGGGCTTTGATGGCGTCCGACATGCCTGCACCATTCGCGCGCGGGCGCGGAGACCCTCTCCCCCCACTGATGGCCTATTCGTTCGGGCCGATGTTCCGGATAAGAGGGAGAGCCAGAGCGGATGGGAGCGAAGCCGCAATGATGCACAATACGGCGATTTCCAATCCTCGCATCCACGGCCGCGGGGCCGCTTACTTCAACCGCATGTCGGTACAGCGCCAGGACGTCCGGATGCTGACCAACGGCACATCGGGCCTGCCGGGCGCCCTGCTTCCCACCGTGGCGCGCCACATGCATGCCCTGCAGCCGCATCCTGACCTGCAAACCGGGTATTACGTGGCACTCAGCATGATCCAGGGCGTCGATCCAAAAGGCGCCGAGGCGTTCGTGCACGCGATCGACCAGCAGATCGCCTACTTCCAGTTCCTGGAGCAAGAGGCGGGCATCTCCGTCAGTCTGGAGGACGGCATGCGCAAGCAGATCCGCTCTCTGGTCGGCGAGGCAACCGCGAAGGCCACGCGGCAGACGAAGGTCGCGCCGGTGATGGTCCGCTACGCCTGAGGCTTGTCGTCCGTGATGGCCGTGCCATCGCTGCTCTGCTGGGCGCGCGGGGGACGTTTGGCGATGCGGATGCCGCCCACCAGGTCCGCGATGGCGCCCAGCGCCACGTGGGCTATGGCGCGCTGATCGGCCTCGCGGGTCAAGTCTCCGACCGCCTGCAGGGCGGCTGAGGCGAGGACGGGGCCCAGCGGCCGCTGGATGCCATCGACGATGGCCTGCAGCGCGATGCGCTGGGCGGTGGCGATGGCGCCGAGCGGAAGGCTGCGCTCTCCGACGCGCTTCGCGAAGGTGGCCAGGGC
>VGFD01000273.1 GCA_016868975.1 Armatimonadota bacterium
TCCAGACCCGGTCGCCGACGCCGTGGACCGAATGCTGGCCAAGGATCTCAACGATCGATTCCCCTCGCTCTGCGATGCCGTCCGGGCCCTCACTCCACCTGCCAGAGCAGAACGCGCATCCGATCCGCCGGGCAGAGAAAACGGTTCAGGTCGATGAGCAGCTTTCCCCTACTGGTGCTGATTCTCGGCGGCGCCGGGCGACTGGACCCCTTGGGCACCGGCCCGCGATCGCGCAGGAACTGCACGAAGTGCTCCACCGGGTACCAGTTGCCATCCGTGTTGCTGCGCAATTTCTTGACTTTCCACCAGGTTCCCGACAGGGCGCCCTTCTGCATCCCGTTGGCTTCCATGTAGCGCGCCACCTGGTCGTAGAATTGGGGCATGGGCTGGGCCGGCACGTCCGGCGTGTCGGTCAGCGCGTACACCGGGTTGCCGTTGTCGTTACGGTACTTCACCCAGTTGATCTTGACCAGCTCGGAGCCCACGCCGGGACCGCCCATCCAGACCGGCGAGTCGCTCTGGTCGTAGGAAAACGAGGTCTTGATAATCGACAGGTCGAGCTGCACTTTCGTGTAATCCGGCACGTGAATCACCGAAGTATCTGACAGAGAGACGTTGCTCGACGGCCCGCCGCCCACGAAAGCGCCCACCAGCGAGATGTTGCTGGCCGAGAAATTCCCCTCGGCGTACAACAGGCCGGCAAATCCGGAGCGTTCCGCGCCATCTCCGGAAATGCTCAGGTTGCCGCCGGCAATCAAGGCGGCGGTGCCGCTCCCGCTGAAATTACCCCCGCCCATGATCTGCATGTCCCGGGTGGTGACCACCACACCGTGCCCGGTCACGCGGCCGGTCACCTGCAGGTTTCCGTTCACGTAGAGAAAACCGTCGTTTAATTCGAGGTCACCAAACACCGTGACATTTTCGGCGGCCCGATTGAAACCGGACATTTTTGGAGCGGTCAGCGTAGACGGCACCGGGACGATGTCGGGCAGCTCGAGCGCCACCGGGTCCAGCTCGCTGACCTCGATGTGGGGCAAGGGAACGGGGGCGCTGCCCGGCCCGAGGTGCCCGTCCACTTTGGCGTCGCCGGCGAGAACGACGCCGCCCACCGCCATCGCGTTGCCGGTGACGTGCGCCCCCTGGCGGAGCTCAACCGCGTTTTCCTCGCCGCTGTTGCTGGCAATGCTGCCCCGCCCGGTGGCGTTTTTCACCGCTTCCTCGGGCGGCGCCGGGTTCGACCCGGCCACCAGCAGCTTCCCCTGAGAAATGACCGGACCGTTGGAAGCCACCGCGTAGGGAAACTGCGGGAACCAGACGACCGCCACACCCTGGGCCGGCTCGCCGTCGGCGACCGCCTTCGCGCTCACCAGGATGGCGCCGGTCGGAACGTTGTATTGCTTGCTCGCGCCCGGCGGCCACTTGACAGCGTCCGGGCGCGTCTCCTCCACGTTGGCCGGGTGATTGTTGAACGAGGGGATGACCTTCTCGGCGCTGGCCTTCCCCAGATTGAAGGTGACGATGCTCGTCAGGCCGTCGCGCGGCTTCTCCTCAAGAGTTTCGCCGTTCTGCCCGTACTCGGGAAGGTCCATGGCGTTGTACACGGTTTCCGCCATGGCCGACTCGGCCATGTTACGCGCGGTCTGGCGGGCCTTCACGTGAACCGCCATGTCGAGGTGGAAAAGCGACGAGATGGCCAGCATGAACGCCAGCACCGCGCACACGCCCGCCAGCAGCATCGCGCTGCCCAGCGTCATTCCTCTCCGTCTGCGTGCTTTCATGGCCTCCCGCAAAGTCTACCGACGGTTGCTGTATCCTGGCTGTATTTTAGCGCGCCGCCCGCAGTTCCGACAACGCCTCCCCAAGATCCCCAAATCGCCGGCCGGGATCACGCGCCATCATGCGCTTCACGACGTCCGCGACCGCCGCGGGCACTTCCGCTCGCAGGGCGGTGATGGGGTCCGGCTCGGCGGCCGCGTCCAGCAATCCCCGCACGTTGCCCTTGAATGGCTGCTTTCCGGTGAGCATCTCGTAGCCGATCACGCCCAGCGCGTACTGGTCGGAGCGGGCGTCGCCGCTCTTGCCGGCCAGTTGCTCTGGAGCGCCGTAGCCGACCGTCCCCATCACCTGCCCGGTGCGGGTGAGGGTCACGAAGTCGTGGCGGGTGACCAGCCCGAAATCGAGGATTCGCACGCTCTGCCCGGGGGTGATCATCACGTTGCCTGGCTTGAGGTCGCGGTGCAGGCACCCGTTCTGGTGGGCGTGGGACATGGCCTCCATCAGCGCTATTAAGATCCCCACCGCTTCATCCAGCGGCAAAGCGCCCCCGTTGAGCCGCTGGCGCAGCGTGTTGCCTGGGATGAGGTCCATCGCGAGATAGAGCGCTCCGCCGTCCTCGCCCCACTCCAGCACGCGCACGATCCCCGGATGGCGCAGCTCCGAACCCACCCGCGCCTCGCGCTCGAACCGCTCGCGCAGCACCGGGGCGGCGGACATCTCGGGTCGCATCACCTTGACCGCCACCGGAAGTCCCCCGCCGGTCGGCGTCGCGCGGTAGACCGACGCCATTCCTCCGGCACCCAGCCGCTGCACCAGCCGGTACTTCCCCAGCGTGCGCCCGAGCAGCGGATCTCCCCCCACGGTGACTTTCTTCGGCTTGAGAAGCCAGAACGCCACGGCCGCCACCACCAGCACCACGGCGGCAATTTCCACTAGGAGGGGGACTGGGTGAGCGACCGATACAGCGCTTCCATCTCGGCGCTGGGCGGCAGGTTGAGCAGCTTCTTCAGCGAGGTGATGCTCTCGGTGCACTGGCGGACGGCGTCGTCGCGCTTTCCCTGGCTGGCCAGGCTGCGGACCAGCCCGAGGTGGGCGGCCTCGCGCAGGGGATCCGCCTCGAGCACGCGCTGGAACACGCGCGCCGCCTCGTCGGCCCGCTGCTCTTCGAGGCGCACCGCGCCGAGCATCTCCATCGCCTCGTACCACGCGCGTTCCAGGTACGTGCGGCGGCGATCCACCCACCCCTCGTCGTGGCCCTCCAGGAAGGGTCCGCCGTAGAGATCCACCGCGCACTCCAGCGCGCGCCCGGCGCCCTCCGCGTCGCGCGTTGCCCAGAGGCGCTGCCCCTCGCGGGCCCACTGCTCGAACTCGGCCACGTCGTACCATAAGGAGCAGCTCGCGTCGATCTGATACAACTTGCGCTCGAAAAAGACCAGGTCATTCCCCGCGGTCCGCATCGCCTTGCGGATGCGCGACACCGCGGTCTGCACGGTCTGGCGCCCGTCCGAGGCGTCCGGCCAGAGCACTTCGGAGAGGCGGTCGGCTGACACCGGCGTCCCGGTGTCGGCGAGGTAGACCAGCATCACCACCGCCTTGCGGTGCTGCCACAGGTCGCCGGGGATGGCCACGCCGGCGGCCGTCACGTTGAATGCGCCCAACGCCCGCACTTCCACGTGGACCCCGGCGCTGGCCCGCTGCGGAAGGAGGCGCTGCAGCCAGCCGCCTTTGGGCTCCGGGCTTCTTGCAACGGGCACGTCCCCCTCGGGGATGTCGGGCACCACCTGCAGCCGCAGCACGACCCGGGGACCGAGGCGCACCACGGCCTCCTCGCCCAGGACCACGGTCTGGCCGGCCCCCACCTTGCGATCCCCCACCCAGGTGCCGTTCGTGCTCAGGTCCTCGAGGGCCATCGAGCCGCCCTGGATGGACACGCGCGCGTGCTTGCGCGACAGCCTGGGATCCTCGGGATCGTCGTCGAGCGCCACGTCGCAGTCCCGGCTGCGACCCACCACCGCGGGAAAGCGGGTCACGTCATAGCTGGCGCCCGGCGTCGGCCCGTCAAGCACGACAATCCGCACCTTGAAGGCCGGATTGGTCTGTTCCTCCGTGAATTCGGACATACGCGGGAGGTTTCCACGACCCGCGCGGGCCTCCTCCGAGCCGGCTCGGTCGCCCGCCCCAGCGCCGCATGCATCCGCGCCCTCTTGCCAGATCGGCGCGGTTGTGCCAGAATCAGCTCAGGATTACGATAAATCCCGCCGTTTGTCCGCGGCGTCGAGCATAGAAGGAGTGAACGCTTTGGACTGGAGCGCCAGCGCGGATCTGAGCATCCGCGCCGTCTCCACGGACCCGAACGGCTCGGGAGGGCACCGCGGGTACCATCCGCCGCTACCCCGTGAAGAAGAGGATGAGGCGCGCGACGAGCCCGAGGCCGTCGTGGATGAGCCCGTCGACGTGGTGCGCATCTCCGCCGCCGACGCCGTGACCCGCGCCTACCACGCGGTTTCGCTGCTCAACACCGACTTCCACCTGCAGTGGGCCGCGCTGGTCGCCGACGCCACCACCCGCGGCACGCCCTGGACCCCGCGCTATCGGGCCAGCGATCTGCAGCGGCAGAAGTACGGCTTGAGCCTGCCCACCACGCCAGCCGAGACGCTGGTCAACCGGATCATCACCGAGTAGGAGGCCCAGTGCCCGCGGGAGCCTCTCAGGCGCCGCCCCCCAGCACGTCGCTCTCCGCGTCCACGAAGTGCATCACGGTCTCGTCGCTCAAGCGGATCTCGTCGCCGTGCTCGAGCTTGCGCTCGTCCACGATGGGGACGCCGTTGACCAGCGTGGGATTGGTGGCGCTGATCTCGCGCAGCCAGCACCCGTCGCCGCGCACGAAAATAGTGGCGTGGTGGCGCGACACGTTGGGATCGCTGATTAAAATCTCGCAAGGATTCGAGCGCCCGAGCCGCATCTCGCGCTTGACCCGGACCCGGCGGCCCTGATATTCCAGCCAGTAGCGAACGGCTTTCGCCACCTCGCGGAAAACCAGTGTGGTGCCGCCAACGACGATGCGATCACCGGGCCGCAGTGGGCGGCCCTCCTCGAGTTTCACGCCGTTCACGATGGTCGGGTGGTTGGCGAAAAGCCAGAATTTTCCGCCCCGGAACTGGAGGCGCGCGTGCGCGTTGTCCACCTCCTCGTCGTACAACGAGATATCGTTGGCGCCCGCGCCCGGCCCGCCGATGCGGAGCATGCGCCCCTCCTTCGTCACCTGGCGGGTGAGTGGAAAAACGTGCCCGAAATCGCGGTTGTCCCCGCGCTCCACACTGATTTCGAGATTGGCGTCCAGCCCCCAGGAAACCGTGGGCTCGTCGCCGGGCGCCTGGCCGGATGTCCCGCGCTGGTCGGGCTCCAGCACGAAGGTGAGCACGCCGCAGGCGACCGGCTCGCCGACCCGCAGCACCCGCTCGTCAAAGGGCGCGCCGCCCATCAGGGTGGGATTGGTGGCGGCCGGATGATGGCGGATGATGTGGGTGCCCGCCGCGTCGTCCCACCAGATGGAGGCCTGCACGCGGGATACCGACGGCTCCGCGAAGTTCACCCGCGAGGGCGCGCGATCGTACGGGTCGCCGCGGCCCAATTCCACGAGGCCCGGCTCCATGGGCACGACGCGACCGGCGTCGATGCCCCCGGTCACTTTCAGCACCACGCGGGGGGCCGGCACGAAGGCCGGCCCGACGCTCTGCACGGTCAGCGTGCGGCCCTCGGATTCCAGCACGCGGGGCGCGCCCATCAGGCTGTCGTAACGGCTCGCGTGCACGCCCACCAGCTCGGCGTACGCGGTTGACGCGGTGATCTCGCCGGGCCCTCCCGAGAGCGCCAGCCGCCGGGACACGTCAAGGGCCTCGCCGACCGGCACGGCGTTCTCGTCGAACTCGGCCGGGCCCACGTGCAGCCCCATGCGCAGCCTGGGAAGACTCTCGTCGTGCTCCATTCGGTCCCGCAGAAAAAGCGCGCACTCCAGCGGGCCGCTCAGGTCGCGGAAGAACACCAGCGCCGCGCTGCCGCCGCTCTGCAGGTTCACATGGCAGTCCCCGGTGGCCACCGCGCGCAGCTTGCACAGGGCGTGGGTCTCCTGCTCCAGCCGCTTGCGCATCTGGCTGCGCAGCCCTTCCGGAAACATCGAATACGCGCGGATGTCCATAAACAGGACGGACACCATCTGTCCCTGGAAGCCCATGGACGCCGGCATTCGCCGCCCGCCGCGCGGGGACCTACGCTCCGGAGGGCATGCGCGCCGCGGTGTGGCGGCCGACGAAGTCCAGCACCCGCTCGTACCACGCGATGGTATTGCGCGGCTTCAATATCCAGTGGTTTTCGTCCGGGAAAATCAGCATCTCGGAAGGGACCTCGAGCCGCTGCAGCGCCTCAAAAAGCGCCAGCGCCTCGGAAATGGGCACGCGGTAGTCCTTCTCGCCGTGAACGATCAGAGTGGGCGTGCGCCACTGCGACACCTTGCGGTGCGGCGAGCAGGCGACCCAGGCTTCCGCGTCCTCCCAGGGTCCGAAGCCGATCATGTGGGGCATCCAGGCCGGCGTGTCGGTCACGTTGTTGAAGGCGTGGAATTCGTACACGCCGGCGTGCGTGACCAGGCAGCGGAAGCGCGCGTCGTTGCAGCCGATCCAGTTGGCCATGTAGCCGCCGAACGAGCCGCCCATCGCGGCCATGCGGTCGGCGTCCACCTCGGGACGCGCGGCCAGGGCGTCGGCCACCGCCATCACGTCCTGGTAGCACCCGGTCCCCCAGGAGTTTCCCCAGATGCCGGCCAGCAGTTCGTCGCCATATCCGGTGGAGCCGCGTGGATTCGGCTGCGCCACCACGTAGCCGGCCGCCACCGCGAGCAGCGGATTCCAGCGCCAGCACCAGGCATCGGAAAATGCCCCGACCGGTCCGCCGTGGATCCAAGCGCACCGGCATGGCGCGGTAGAGCAGGGCGGAGGGCCCGCCCTTCTTGCGGTCGCGCGCGGTCTTGCGCTGCTCGTCGTGGGGCACGTCGGGAAGAACGGAGGTCTTCAGGACCAGCCGATCCCCGTTGCGGGCGAAGCGGAAGGCGTCCACGCCGAGCGGCTCGTTGGTCAGCGGCCAGGGCTCGCCGCCGTCCGCGGGGAGGAGCCACACCTGACTGCGTTCGTCGTCGTCTTTCTCCGCGTCCGGGCGGGGACGGTTGGACAAAAGCCAAGCGCGCCGTCGCGCCGGAAAAAGGGCGCCCGATCGTTCCACTCGCCGTGGGTCAGCCTCCGTGGGGGGGAGCCGTCCAGCGGCACCCGCCAGAGGTCGGCCAGGTATTTCTTGCCGTCGCGATCGATCCGCTGCACGGCAACCGCGATCCACTTTCCATCGGGAGATGGCGCAACCGACACCACGCGTCCCAGCGAGACATGGCGTTGAACGTCAAACATGGCGCGCCGGTTCAAAGCGCGTCGCCGTCCTCCCTGCCGGCGCAAGGGCTTCACGGTTGGCGCTGCGAACACCCTGT
>VGFD01000274.1 GCA_016868975.1 Armatimonadota bacterium
GAAGACGACCCCTCTCGTCCTCACCCGGAGGCGTATTCGTATCGGTCTTTCGAACGATACCGGCGCGGTCTTCACATTTTCTGCACAAATTCTCCCGTGAAACTGCATCGATTGCCGGCATTTCTCGAGGCCGAGGCGATACGCTGGGCTTACACAAGGAGAGAGGAATGAACCGATGCTCAAGAAAGCGCTCGTGATGGTGTCGCTGCCCCTGATGCTGCAAGGATGCGGCGCGGGGATGTCCACCGGGACCGGGGGGATTCCACCGGTGTCCGAAACCTCCGCCACCGTGCGGGCGGCGGTCACCCCCGCCGCGCAGGCGGTGCAATCCGCCGACGAAACGACCACCGTCATCCGCTCCGCGCTGGCCTCCTCCAGCGCGCCTGCGCGCATTCCCCTGGGCGTCAACCTGGAAGTGAACCGCGACTGGTCGCGCAGCATGCTCTTCGTGGACGCCATGAAGTCCGCGCGCCGCTTCGGCACGGCGCAGACGCCCTGGGACATGGCGGCGCCGGTCGACGCCAACGGATGGCCCACCTCCGATTTTGGCGTGGTGGTCATGTCGAATCTCCCGCACGCCACCGGCACCTACAACCTGGCGTTTATCGGCACCGCCACCCTCCGCGCCATGGGGTCGGGGCCGGTCACCATCACCGGCCAGACCTATGACCGGGCCACCGGCATCACGCGCGCCCAGGTGAACGTGGGCGCGTCGCAAATTCCCGGGCGCGGCACCGATTCATTCCTCGGGTTCAGCAACACGCAACGCGGCGTGCGCGGCATGCGCTTGATTCGCCCTGGATATCCAGCCGACACGACGCAGATCTTCACCACGCCCTTCTTGAACCGCCTGCGGCCCTTCAGCGCCCTCCGCCCGATGTGGCTGCAGAACAGGATCGACAGCCCGGACATCAACTGGTCGGACCGCGCGAAAATGTCCGACGCGCAGCAGACCTCCGCGCACGGCGTGGCCCTGGAATAACTCATCATGCTGGCCAACCAGACCGCGAAAGACCTGTGGATCTGCGTGCCCGACCAGGCCAGCGACGACTACGTGCGGCAGATGGCCATCATGCTGCGCGATCGCCTGGATCCACGCCTCGCCCTGTACGTGGAATTCAGCAACGAGGTGTGGAACTGGGAATACCTGGAAACCCGCCGCAACAGCGCCGCCGCCATCGTGGAAGGAAGCGCCGGCCCGTGCGCGCTCAATGACTACGGTGCGGTGACCAACCAGGGCTACTGGGGATGGCGCCGCGTGGCGGCCCAGACCGTGCGCATCAGCCGCATCTTCTCCGAAGTGTTCGGCCCCACGGCCATGAACACGCGGGTGCGACCGGTGCTGG
This sequence comes from Armatimonadota bacterium, assembly GCA_016868975.1. Taxonomy (GTDB): domain Bacteria; phylum Vulcanimicrobiota; class Xenobia; order RGZZ01; family RGZZ01; genus VGFD01. The sequence continues at coordinate 1,347 of VGFD01000274.1, forward strand.
CCAGCCAGATGGGCTACCGCTACATGCTGCCGCACCAGCTCGAGTGGATGGCCCGCCGCTACGGTCCGCCTTCCCAGTTCATCTACGGGATCGCCGGCGCGCCGTATTTCGGCCCCACCGGCGCCGACCGCACGCGCACCGACCTGACCGTGGACCAGGTGGTGGCGCTTACCGATGCCTCGTTGAACTACTGGATCACCCTGTTCCGCCCGGATCCGAATTTCCGCGGGCGGCTCGACTGGGGAAACATGCCCACGTACGCCTCGCTGGCCCGCTTCTACGGACTGCGCAGCCTGGCCTACGAGGGTGGTCCGGACACAGCCGGCGCGGCCAGCCTGCAGGCCAAGATCGCCGCCAACCGGGACCCGCGCTTCGCGGCCTCCGTCGAGCGATTTCTGCACGCGTGGTACGACAACGGAAATGATCTCTGCATGTATTTCACGCTGTCCGGCGCGGACGGACAGTACGGAGAATTCGGACTCTACACCGACCTCACCGAGGACACGCCCAAGAGCCAGGCGGTCGAGCGCGTGGCCCAGTGGCTGAGCAGGACCCCGCGCTAGCGCCGGGAACTAGCAGCCTGCATGGCGCAGGGAAAGGTGCTGGTGGTCGACGACGCCGCGGATATTGCCGCCGCCGTGCAAACCTACCTCGCGCGCGAGGGCTACCAGGTCACCATCGCCTCCGACGGGCGCGAGGCGCTCGACTGCCTGGATCGCGTCGATCCCGACGTGATCGTACTCGACCTCAACCTCCCATTGATTGACGGATTCGAGCTGTGCAGGGAGATTCGCAAGTCGCGCAACGTGCCGCTGCTCATCCTGAGCGCGCGGGACGACGACATGGACAAAGTGCTGGGCCTGGAGCTGGGCGCCGACGACTACATGACCAAGCCCTTCAATCCCAAGGAGCTGGTGGCGCGGGTGCGCGCCATGTTCCGCCGCCTGCGCATGTCGGCGGTTTCGGCGGCTGAGGAAACCATCGTGCGGCGCGGCCTCAAAATTCACGTAGCGGCGCAGCGCGTCGAGCTGGACGGAGTGGACGTCACGCTCACGCCCATTGAATTCGGCCTGCTGCGCGCGCTGGCCGGCAATCCGAGCCACGTCCACTCTCGCCAGGACCTGCTCAATCGCGTGTGGGGCCCGGATTTTTTCGGGGACGAGCGCACGGTGGACAGCCATATTCGCAACCTGCGCGCAAAATTACAGAAAATCACGCCCGCCACGCAATTTATCCGCTCGGTGTGGGGCGTTGGCTACCGGTTCGAGCCATGATGTGGGGCAAAAAAGAGCGCGAGCGGCTGGAGCGGAGATGCGCCGAGCTGGAGGCGGCATCCGAATTAAAGACGCGCGCCATCGCCAACGTGTCGCACGAATTGCGCACGCCGCTCTCCGCCATCGTGGCCTACGCGAACATGCTGCGCGACGACCTGCACGGCCCGCTCACCGAGGGCCAGCGCGAGGTCGTGGAAACGGTCATTCACAATGCCGATCTGTTGATGCGCATCATCAACGACCTGCTCGACATCACGCGCATCGAGTCCGGAAAAATGCGGCTCACCATGACGATGGTCTCCCTGGAGGAGTGCCTGGAGAGCGCCTGGTCGGCGGTGCGGCCGGCCCTCGAGGAAAAAGGGCTCGATTTTTGCCTGGAAATTCCCGACGAAGTCGTGCGCGTCTCGGGCAGCTTTCCCCGCTTGCGCCAGGTGTTCGTCAACCTGCTGGCCAACGCGGTGAAATTCACTGCCCAGGGCGCGCTCGGCGTGACGCTGCGAATCCACGACCAGATGGCGGTAGTGTGCGTGTGGGACCAGGGCGAGGGAATTCCGCCGGAAAGCCTGCCGCGCATCTTCGACGCGTTCACCCAGGCGGACGACAGCATCCGGCGGCGGCACGGCGGCAGCGGACTGGGCCTCGCCATCAGCAAGCGCCTGGTGGAGATGCACGGCGGAACCATCGACGCCGCTGCCAACCATCCCCGGGGTACCCGCATCACCGTCCGCTTGCCGCTGCAAGGCTGAGCGGCCATGCTCGGCGAAAGGAGACCCGTGGGAGACTTGCTGCACGGGCGCTACCGCGTCGATCGCGAACTGGGCAGCGGCGGCATGGGCGCGGTCTTCCTGGCCACCCACGTCGAGCTGGATCAGCCGGTGGCCATCAAGGAAATCGGGCTCGACCTGTTTGAGCCATCGGCCCGCGACTCGGTCATGCGCCAGGTTTACAGCGAAGCGCGCCTGCTCAGCCAGCTGCGCCATCCCCGGCTGCCCCGCGTGCACGATTTTTTTAACACGCGCAACCATTTTTACCTTGTGATGGAATTCGTCGAAGGGATCACCCTGGACGACCACCTGCTCTCCGTCGGGCCGGCGTCGGAAATGCAAACGCTTGGCTGGGCGGCCGAGCTGTGCGACGTGCTGGCCTACCTGCACGGCCTGGACCCGCCGGTCATTTACCGCGACTTGAAGCCCTCCAACGTGATGCTGGAGCCGGACGGGCACCTCAAGCTCATTGATTTTGGAATCGCCAAGCTGCTCGACCCGGTGACCGGCGAGGGGACGCTCACCCTGGCCCGCGGCGCCGGCACGCACGGCTTCGCGCCGCCCGAACAGTATGGCAGCGGCACCGACGCGCGCGCCGACGTGTACGCGCTGGGCGCCACGCTGTATTGCGTGCTGACCGGGGAGTTTCCGCCGGAGTCCGGCGCGCGCGTCTCCGGCGCGAAGAGGCTTCAGCCCGTGAAGGCAAAACGTCCGGACGTCTCGGAGCCGGTGGCGCGCGCCATCGAAACCATGATGGCGCTCAAGGTCTCCGAGCGTCCCCAGGGAATCGGCGCCGCCGCCAGCGCGCTGGGAATCGCCCGCCCCAACATCGCTGCGGCGCCCACCACGAGAGTGCGCTCCCCGCTCGCCGCACCGACCGCCTCGGGGTCACGCTGGCCGCTTGCCTTCGCGATAGCCGTCGCCGGCGCGCTGCTGGCGCTCGTGATCGCCCTGCTGAAGTTGCAGTTTTGACCCGCGGCGGGGAAGGAGTTAGCAGGCCGCATCGCGGACCATCCACAGCATAGTGTGACCTGCTCATGAAACGAATTCTCTTCGTCGACGACGGGCCGTTACCGCGTCAGGTGGCTCAGCGCTTCTTGAAACCCTACTACGAGGTCGAAGTGGCCGCCTCGGGGGAAGAAGCGTTTGCGCGCCTGCAAAGCGAGCGGTTTGATCTGCTCATCACGGACATAGCTGATACGCCCGCCTCTGCAGGGCTGTTGGTTCCGGCACCTGGTCAAAAGTCAGGCCCATGTCGTCGGACTTGAGCCTGTAGCTGTTTCGACCACGACTCGCCCCGTGGATGCTGCGAGCTGGCTCAAAAAACAGGCGGGCGCCCGGCTGGACAATGGTAGGCACGCGCTCGACGATTATCTGGAAATCCTCGCACTGGAGACTCCGCGCGCGCCAGGGAGGTCCGTCGGGGGCGCCGCGAGCTCAGCATTCTCGTGTCGGCAGTGAGCGCGGAAGCGCTCCAAAAGGGCTGCACCGGGTGGCCTGAGGATCCGTTCGGGGCTCTGCAGAATCATTTGATCTGCTCCGGCCCATGACTCGACCTGCGTACCCGGTTTCCTGCCCCAGCCCCGGCCAGACGTTGCTGTTGAGGGCCGCGCTCCTCGACGGCGCGCCCGCGCTCCAGGCTTGGGAGCAATGGCGCCGCGAAGGACGACCAGCCCCGATCCCCGCTCGACTCGCTCCCGTGCTCTTCGCCAATCTCCACAGATTCGATTCCGATGCGCCCGGGCTCGAGGCGCTCAAGCCCGCCGCCACCCGGACGGCGATGCAGGTGTTGGTGAGTTCCCGCGTGGCGGAACCCGTCCTGTCGCGGCTGCAAGCTGCCGGCATCGCGACCATTCTCCTGAAAGGCATGGCCATGGCGCAGTGCTGGTACCCGTCCGGCGCCGCACGCGGCTTTGGAGACTGTGATGTTCTGGTGCGATGGAAAGACGTGGAACGGGCCCAGGGGGTCTTGCGGAGTCTTGGCTGGTATTCCATCGAGGAGGTGCCATCCGTCGCCGACTCGACCCACGCGCGCGAATTCCTGGGCCCGAATCGGTGTTATCTGGACCTGCACTGGTTCGCCCTGGGGCAATGCCGCTGGTCGGGCGCGGACGACGCTCTGTGGCAAAGGGCCCGGTCGTGGACGATGGGGGATGCTCCGACCCACCTGCTCGACGCCACCGACCAGTTCTGCCACGTCTGCCTCCATGGAATGCGCAACGACGCCACGCCGTGGGCCTGGACGTGCGACGCGGTCACCCTGATCCGCACGGGAGACATCGACTGGGCGAGGGTTCACGAGACGGCTGTCGCTCGGCGGCTCGTGCCCGCGATGACTGCAGCCCTCCGTTTCCTGCGAGACGATCTCAACGCGGCAATTCCCGGCGAAGTCGTGCAAGCATTGGAGGGGCTCCGCGTCCCCCTGTCCGACCGCCTGCTGTTCCACATCAAGACCGGTCGCCGTCCCGGCCTTTACTTTCTGCTGGGCGCGTGGCTGGACTACGTCCGCTTCCGCCGGCCGGCCGGCACGGCCATGGCTCTGGCTGGCTTTCCCGCATTTTTGAGAGCGCGCTGGGGACTTACCAGGTGGAGAGATCTACCGCGCCATGCAATGCGCCGGCTCGGTCAATTCTTGAGGCGTCAGCGCAAGTCGGTATGAGGACGGGCCAAGACACCGTCGCCACGCGAAGAACTGCGCCAGCAGCGCGGCTGTTATGGGGTGGGCAATTGGATATGCGGCTCACGCCCGGGAGCAATTCTCGGTGATGGACCCCATCAGATCCGCCACCAGATCTTCCGCCTCGCCGCGCGGTCCCTCGAGAATCGTGGCGCTTTCGACCACTCGCCGCAGCGTCTTCAGTCTGGCGGCCGGCGCTTCGCTGAGCGCAAGCGCGTGCTCGAGGAGGTGGAGCATCCCAGTCCCGGCCGAGGCCTGACGCGGACTCCAAAGAGCGCCCGTCTCAAATCGGGTTAACAAGATCGTGTGGACCGAGCTCGGGGCCGTCGCGACGGCCCGGGCCAGCGCGGCCGGGGGAACGCGCTCCGGGTGATCCGGGTCGTCGTGGCGCACGTGCAGCATGCGGGGATACGGCCACAACAACCCCTGCTCATCGAAAATGGCCAGCTCGTCGGAGTAATACGTGCAGCCCGCGGCGAGAAACGCGCGCACAAGGGTCGATTTTCCGCTGAGACTGTGCCCTGGGATCAAAATAGCGCGCCCCTCCACGCTTACCGCGCCGGCGTGCACGAAGACGGCGGCCCCGGCCTGCGCGGCGCATCTGGTGCGAATGAAATATTCCAGGGAGGCAAGAAGCGCGTGCTCGGCAGAGCTGGCGACGCTGTGGCGCCCATCCGCCGTCAAGCGTCCGTGAAAATCGGGGGATCGGCGGTCGATTTCCACCAGCAGGTCGTGATCGAGCGGGCCGTCGGAGCATTCTTCACGCACCGGGGGCAGCCATGACAGGAGCGCCGGCGTGATCCCCTCGTCGTTCGTGGCGACGCGGATGGTGCGCCCCAGGGCGCGGAAGCGCACGCTCCAGTGGCGCTTAATAGGCGAGCGCCTCACTGGCGGTGATGGTCATGATAACGGGGAGCAATGCCGCGCCAACCCCGGCCGTAATGAGCGCGCGTCGGGTGAGCGATGGCCCCTGCGGGAGAGGCTCGGCGAGCAGCCCGCAGGCGGCAAGCTCCTCCAGGGTCAGCCACACCACGTCGAGCTGATCTCCGACGCTCAGGGCCGCCGCGATCTGCGCCACCGTGCGCTGTCCGTCCGCGAGGCGAAACACCTGAGCGGCGGTGGCGTTGAGGCAGTGACCGCGGTTCGTGGCGCGGTCGTAAACCACGGTCTCGTTCGGAAGATCCTCCACCCAGATATCCCC
>VGFD01000275.1 GCA_016868975.1 Armatimonadota bacterium
CCTGCGCGGGCGCGGTTGAAGCGCTGCCCTGCAGGGCGTCCAGGGCTTCGACCTGCTCCCGGCGAGCGTCCGTGGCACCGGCGTCGGCGCCCTCGGCGACCAACTCGCCCAGGAGGGAGGCGCGGAAGAGCCAGGTGGCGCTGCGCCAGCTCAGGAACTCCAGCACGTTGCGATCCGCGCTGGCGGTCACCGCGGCGCGCGGCTTCACGGTGAGCCGCCGCGCGTAGAGCCCGTCGAGGCTGTTGACGCGCCAGATGGCCACCAGGGCCGGGCCCAGCGGGGACACGCCCATGCGGGCGAAGATCGCCTCGTCGTCGGTCGGAACGCGCGACGCCGTGAGCAGCGCGAACTTTCCACCGGTCCGCCAGAGCGCGACGTGAGGGAAGTCGGGCGCCAGGGTGGCCAGCAGCGTGTCGAAAGTCTGCCGGTTGACTTCCGCGAGCGGCAGGCCCAGCACGAGGACGCCCTCCGGCGTCAGGCGCCGGGCGCAGCCCTGGAAGAACGTGCGGGTGTAGCGGCCCAGGCCGCCGGTCAGGGAGAGGATGACGCCGTAAGTGGGCCCGCTGACCCGCACCGCTTCGGCGGGGTCGGCGCGCACGACGCGCACCCTGGGATTGGAGAGCACCTGTCGGTTGGCCATGGCGGCCGCCTCGGCGCCGCGAAGCTCGGCGGGGTCGCGGACCACGACGTCCACCCGTTCCATGCCCGGCGCGTCGATGAGCCAGTTCATGGCGGTTCCGGTCCCCAGGTCCAGCAGCAGCGCGCTGGTCGCCTTCGGCTGCAAGACCGCGCCCAGCAGGCCCGCCATGCCGACGCTCTCCAGATCGAGGCGGGCGCTCTGCGCGCCGCGCCCGTCCACGATCACCACCGTGTCCTGGGAGGCCTGCACGGCCACGAAGGCGTCGGCGCCCTCCTGCCGCCCGGTCTGCGCGCGGGCGGTGGAGCGCTGGAAATCGTCGAGGTTGCCGCGCACGCTGTCGATGCCCTCAAAGGTGGCCTCGGCGAGGCGGCCGGTACGCCAGAGCGGGCCGGGGCCCGCCGCGGTGAGAAGCGCCACGGCGATCAGCGCGGCGCCGCTCAGCGCCACGCGGCCCGCCACGGGAAGGCGGTGAACGCGGGAGACGGCCACCAGCAGGGCGGCCACCACCAGCACGCGCCAGGCCGCCTCGGCGCCCAGGCCGGGGATGAGCACGAGGCCGCCGGCCAGGATGCCGAGCGCGACACCCAGGGCCGCCCCGGGCAAGGCTTTGCGGTCCGCGTCGGAGGGCCAGGCGGCCAGCACCCCCAGCGCGATGCCGCAGGGCAGCAGGAAGGGGCCCACGGTGAGGAACCAGCCAAGCGCCTGCCCCTCCACGCCGATGCTGCCCAGCGTGCGCAGGAACATCGCCACCAGGGCGAGCCGCTCGCCCATCGCGTAGGGGATTGCTAAGAGCAGCGCAAAGAGCGCCGCGGCCGTGGCCACCCGAGCGGGCGAAGTGGAGGCGAAGCAGGCGCCGATGGCCATCCCGATCAGGATCAGGGAGACGACCAGCGCGGCCGTCGCGGTCGGGTTGCCGAACAGGGGCCCGAGCAGGCGCAGGAGGACCACTGTGGAGGCGGCGGCCAGGAAGCCCGCGGCGGCGACCTGCACCGGGAATTGATCGCCGGTTGGAGATGTGGCGCGGCGCGCCAGCACCACCCCCGCCAAGAGCACGGCGCACAGCAGGACGGTACCGGTGTGGCCCAGCCGCTCGAACAGGTAGAAGCCGCTCAGCATGGCGCCCGCGCTCGCGCCCAGCAGCGTGAAGGGAAGGCGCCCAAGGCCGGCCAGCGTGGCGCCCAGCGCAGCGGCCGGCGCGCCGGCCGCGATCGCGGTGAGGACGGCCGCCAGGATCGCCGCGCCGAAAACTCCCAGCGACACCGTGCCGCCGGTCTTATCGTAAAGCATCCCGACCAGCGAGAAGAGCCAGGGGGACACCGCCACCCCCAGCGGAAGAACCGCTCGGGGCACGGGCCGCCGCAACAGCGCGCCGCCCCCGATGGCGCCCAGGATGACCAGCCAGCAAGCGGTCCACGGCATGGTGAGGCTGCTGAAGGTGGCCTGCGCGATGCGCATCCAGGTGGCGAGCAGCATCGCGGTCGCAAAGCCGGCCATCGCGGCGACGGCCGGGTGGAGTGGAGAAGGCGCCATGACGGGCTCGGATGTCACATCGGGCTGCGTATCCGTGGCCGGGACGCGTCAATTCGTTGTTCTTCGGTAATCATGGAGACCCGCTGATTCGCGGAGAAGGCTGCTGTCCCTCTTTCCGGACCGAACTTAACGTCCGCGGAGGCGGCGGGCGGTCTCCAGCAGGGTGGCGCCCAGGCGGAGCGAGGCGGGCGGGCACAGGGCGCGGATGGTCTGGTGCGGCCCGCCGTCGGCGTCGAGGAGATCCTTCACCCGGTAGGAGCGCAGCCAGGATTCGATGAGCGCGACGGCAGGGGCATCGGTCTTCAGCGCGTCCGGCATCCCCAGGCTGGGCGGGAACTCCAGCCGGATCAGCGGCCACCGGGGACCCGCTTCGTCGAGGCCCCGAACCGCGGCCTCGAGGGCGGCGAGGAAGCGCGCTTCAAACCGCATCCCCGCGGCCACGGCGAGCACTTCGTAACCGCTGCGCTCAAAGTCTCCACGGCCGGCCACGATGGGCAGGACGCGCGCATCGGCGGGTCCGTCGAGGAGATCGTTCACCAGCCAGGGCGCCTCTTGCGACCAGGCGTCGCCGTCCGGCTCCGGAAGGCGCTGCTCGGCACGGTCGGAGACCAGGCAGACGACCAGGGCGGGCGCCGCCTCGCGGGCCGCGCACATGCCGTAGAACAGCGCAAGGTCGCTGCGATCGCCGACCGGGGCGGCGGTGAACGCGGAGGGCCAGGAGAAGCCGCTCAGCAGGTGGGTGAGGCCACTGTGATCGCGCTGGTAGCGCGGTTCAAACTCGCCGAGCGTGCCCTCGATCCAGAGATTCGCGGGGACCGCGTCACTGGGATGGCCCAGCCCCTGCACCAGCACCACCGAGCGCTGGTGGTCGCGCGCGAAGCGGCTCAAGTGCGCGTAAACGGCGTTCAAGGCCGGGGCGTCCGAGAAGGACCCGGACGGCGCGTCCTTCAGGTGCTCGGGACGCAGCGGCTCGGCCAGCAGGAGGTTGTCCTTCAGGAGTCCGCTGGCCGCCGTGAGATAGTCCGCGAGCCGGCGCCAGCGGCCCAGCCCGGCAAGGGTCTTCCTGTCCTCCACGGGTCGCGGATTCGGCAACCGCTTCGGCGCGTTCCTTCCCGCCGGCGGCGGAAGAGGCGCGGCTGCGGGCGAATACTGAGTCGTGGAACTGAACCCCAATGGAGTGCGCCTGGCGAAGGCGTATCAAGGACGCGCCGAGGTGATGCCGGTCGGGCCGGTGTACCTCGCCATCGAAACCACCTCGCACTGCAACCTGGAGTGCGTCATGTGTCCGCAGCCCCGCATGGCGCGCGCCAAGAGTCACATGGCGGAGGCGCTCTTCCGGCGCATTGTGGATCAGGCCGCCGGAAAGGTGGCCTTCGCGTGGCTGCACCTGTTCGGAGAGCCGCTGGCCAACCCGCGGTTCGTCGAGATGGCGGCCCATGCATCTCGGTTTTTGCGGACCGGCGCGTCAACCAACGTGACGCTGCTGCGCGGGAAGAAGGCCGAGGAGATGGCGGCCCTGCCGCTCGACATCCTCCTGCTCTCCATGGATGGCATCACCGCGCCATCTTACCAGCGGGTGCGGGTGCGCGGCGACTTCGCGCAAGTGGTGGACAACGTGCGCGCGTTTGCGGCGCTGTGGCTGGCGCGTCCCCCAGAGGCGCGGCCGCGCAACGTGGTGGTGTCGTTCATCGACCTGCCGATGCTGTCCGACGAGGTCGAGGAGGCGGAGGCTTTCTGGCGGGGGATCGTGGGGCCGGCCTTCATCCTCAACCGCAAGCCGTTCCACCCGTGGGCCAGCCAGGACGCCCTGGTGGAGGATTTGCTGCGGGCGGTGGGAGGGGCCCAGGAACGCGTGGAGCGCCGCCGCGGCTGCCACGAGTTCTTTCGGGGGCTCACCGTGCTCAGCGACGGGACCTGCGTGGCCTGCTGCAACGACTACGAGGGCCGCATGCGTCTGGGCAATCTCGCCGAGCAGACCCTCGACGAGGTCTGGAACGGCGCGCCGCTGCGCCGCCTGCGGCGGGACAGAATGCTGGACAATCCGCTGTGCAGACACTGCACGATGTATGAAGTGGAACCCGAGCACGCGCTCCTTCCCGTGAGTCCGTTCCAGCCGTGGCACGAGATGATCGGCTATACGTTAACATCTCCAAAAGGAGTCAGCAACAACCTGGAAACCTGACGACGGTATGCTGGGGGAGAAAGAATTGAAGGAAGTGGAGCTTCTGACCAATGGGTGACCTGATTCTCCAGGCGACGATTCCCCCGCGCTACGAGAGCCTGATCCGCCACGCCCCGGACCGCGAGTCCGCCGAGGCGCTCAACAACTGGGTCGGCCAGAACTTCGGCGAGAAGGTGGACCTCGGGTCGCACGGCGCCGGCTGCGGCTGTTGCACCGAGGTGACTCCCAAGCAGCATCCGGCTGGCTGTCCCTGCTGCACGAGCATTCAAACCGACGGACATCCGCCCGGCTGCGCCTGCTGCACGACGGTCTCCAGCGATTCGCACCCGGCGGGCTGCGCATGCTGCACGCCGGTTTCCAGTAACTCGCACCCGGCGGGCTGTGCCTGCTGCACGTGGCAGGTGGCCGGGTAGCACAACGAAGAGGCGCCCCAGGGCGCTTTTTCTATTCCGTCAGAAACCGCACGGCTTCGCCCCACGCTCCCCGGGCCAGGGCGCCGTCGTGCCAGCGGGCCTCGGCGGCGCGGCCAAGCTCGCCGTGGCTTGCGCTCAGCGAAGCGGCGGGCAGCCACGCGGAGAGGCCGCCGCCCTCCCCTGTCCGGGCGATGACGGCGTCGTCCAGAGTCGCCCGGAGGCGCTCGGCGGCGTCCCGCAGGCTGGGAAGCGCGCGGAGGGACGCGCTGAAGGCCCGCAGGTCCTTCATGTCGGTCAGCGGACGATCCCAGGGGCGATCATGAAAGGACGGCAGGCCTTCGAGGATTTCGCGAATCGCGCCGCGCGTGTCCGGAGCGGCGAGAATGGCGCGGCCCACTTCGTCGAGCGCGGACTTGAGGCGCTCGGCCTGCTTCAGGTCAATCGCCGACATCTCGGGCGTGCGGGCCGGCGTCTCCGCTGAGGCATCGACGAGGGCGCGAGCGACCTCACGCGGCGTGCCGTCGGGCGCGACGTCCCCGAGCCAGGCGCCCAGGGGCATGCCGACGCCCTCCTCACGGGCCTGGGAGGCGACCAGCAGGTCCGCGACCGGAGCCAGCTCCGCCGCGATTTCCGCCTGGGCCATCAGGCAGGTGTTGAACGCGAGGACGGCCGGGCGGCATCCGCTGGCGGCCAGCGCGGCGGCCATCTCCTGGGGACGCATGAGGCGGCGGCGGTCCATGCTGCTGACCGCGCCAAGGTATCCGCCGCCGTGGCCGCCGAGCACCACCGCGTAGCGGCGGGCCGGCACCGCGCGCATCCCCCACTGGAGAAAGTCGGCGAGCGACTTCGGATCGGACATGTCGGCCGGCGCGGCGGCCTGGGCCGCGCCGTTCACCCAGCGGCGGACGCCGTCGTCAGTGCCGTACTGCACGGCAACGCCCACCCCGTCCGCGGGCGGGGCGGCGTGCAACTCCTCAATGCTGGCGTCGCCGGCCGCCTCGATGTCGGGGGGGGCGGCGCTGTACACCAGGACTCCCCACTCCAGGGGTCGGGTCGCCGGAATATTCACGACGCCGATGGGTACGCGGTCCGGCCCTCGAACCCTCTTGTTGGGCTCGGACAGAAGTTCAGCAACCGTTAACAGACGCGCGCCGCCGCTCATGCTAGGATGAGGTGGGGAACCGAGATTTCTGGGGCCTAGGAGCATGATGACCATCCGCACAGCCACTCCCGCGTTGTTGAGCTCGGTGCGCGCCCTCAAGGACGAGGGAATTGAGCTGGGACGCACCGACACGCCGCTGGACGAGGACGCTGCCGCGGTCGCGCTGCAAAACTACGGCTACGTCGACGTGCACGTCGGCCGCACCGTGGACGAGCGCCTCACCATCAAGCAGGTGCAGGCCATCCAGGCCATCCACGAAGGCCGTGACAGGGACCTCCCCGCCACCAGCCGCGAGCTGCTCGCCAACATGCGCGAGATCGAGCGCCACGATTACCGCTTCGTGATGCTCAACGGCCAGTCCAGCAGCACCGTCGGCTTCGGCGCCATGGGTTCGCTGGGCAAGTACCGCGCTTTCTACCAGACCACGATCCCCACGACGCTGGCCTTCGCGCAGCTCGATTCGGGCCTCTCCTACAATTCGGAAGGCGTCTGGGGCTACCAGACGCTGATCTCCACCGCGACCCCCGAGCAGGTGGACGGCGGCATCGACCGCTACCTCGACTCCGCGTACTTCTCGCGCAGCCAGGTCGCGGTGATGGCCAACGCGCTCCGCTCCAGGTAATCCGCGCCCGCTTCCCGAAACACGCGGCGCCTTTATGAATCGCCTGCTGCTCTTGCTCATGGTCTTTCTCTGCGGATGCTCGCGCGGCGCGTCGTCCAGCGTGTTCCAGCTTTCCGGGACGGTGGAGTCGGTCCAGGTGGACATCGCCTCGCAGATCCCCGGGCAGGTGCTCTTCCTTCCCGAAGAAGGCGCCGCGGTCAAGCAGGGGGACGTCCTGGTGCGCATCGACGCGCGCGAGTACGCCGACCGCGTCAAGCAGGCGGAGGCCGCGCTGGTCGTGGCGCGGGAAGCCATCCGGCAGTCCGAGCTGAACGCCGCGTATCGCGCGGCCGCCACCGACGCCGCGCAGCGGACCGCGTCCGCCACCGTGAGCGGCAGCGAGAGCCGGGTCAATGAAGCCGAATACGCGCGCGACCAGGAAGCACAGGCCGCCGACGCCGCGGTCAGCGAAGCGCTCGCGCGGGTTTCCTCCGCCGAGCACGCCGTGCGGCAGGCCGAGGCCCGCCTGCGGGAGACGCGCGTGCGCGCCGAGCACGCCGAGCGCGACCGACTGCGCAACGAGCAGCTCCTGGGCCAGGGGTACATCCCCCCGCAGCGGGCCGACACCTCGCGCACCGAAGCCCGCGCCGCCCGCCAGCGCGTCGACGAAGCGGTCGCCGCCGTGGGGCAGGCCCGCGCCCAGCTC
>VGFD01000276.1 GCA_016868975.1 Armatimonadota bacterium
AACCGCGTGGAGGAGGCCTGCTCGCGCTTTGAGATGGCGCTCTACCACGCCCCACGGAATCTCGACGCCCTGCTGCACGCCGGCCAGGCGAGCATGCTGCTCGGGGACGTCAAGCGCTCGCTGCGCCACCTGCGGAAGGCCGTGCGCCTGTCGCCGTCCGATCCGCGGGCGCGGCGAATGATGGAGGAGGTTCTCGCCTCTTGTACCTGAAGCGAGCCGAGATGGTCGGATTCAAGACGTTCGCCGACCGCATCGACATGGAATTCGGGCGGGGAATCACCGCAATCGTGGGCCCCAACGGCAGCGGGAAGAGCAACATCACCGACGCGCTGCGGTTTTGTCTGGGCGAGGCCTCCAGCCGCACCCTGCGCGGCAACCGCATGGAGGAGATGATCTTCGCCGGCAGCGGCCAGCGCGGCCCGAGCAGCGTGGGCGAAGTCACCATCACGTTCGACAACCAGGACGGATATTTTCCGCTGGAATTTTCCGAGGTATCGATCACCCGCCGCCTGTATCGGGGCGGCGACAACCAGTATTTCATCAACAAGAGCCCGTGCCGTCTCAAGGATATCCAGCAGTTGATGGCCGGTACCGGGCTGGGACATGGCTCGATCTGCATGCTCGGGCAGCGCGAGATGCAGATGGTCTTGTCGCCGGACACCCAGGATCGAAAATTGATCCTGGAAGAGGCCGCCGGCATCATGAAGTACAAGCTGCGCAAGCGGGAGGCCAGCCGCAAGCTCGATCAGGTGAAGGAAAACCTCACCCGCCTGCACGATATTTTGCGCGAGGTGAAATCCGGGCTCTCGCAGGCTGAATCCCAGCTTGAGCGCTACCGGCGCTACAAGAAATTCGAGGAGCGGCTGCGGCGCCTCGAGGTGGCGCTGGCCGCCCAGGAGATGGACTCGCTGCAGCAGTCGCTGCAAGACGTGCTGAGCCGCGGATCGGCCGCCGCCACGCGCGCCCAGGAAACCGGCGAGCGGCTTGGCAGCCTGGAGGAAACGGTGCGCGTGCGCCGTGAGGAAATGGCGCGGCTGGAAGAGGAATTGCAGGCCGCCCAGGAGCAGCGCCGCCAGGCCTCCATCGAATTGGAGCGGGCGCGCAATGAAGTGTCGCTTTGCGACGAGCGCGAGAAAAACCTGGAAAAAGATCGCGAGCGGATTCTGGCGCGCTTGCAGCGCATCCAGGAAATGGACGCCGAGCTGGCCAGCGCCCTCGAAAAAGCGCGCCAGGAGGCCGAGGCGGCCGCCCGGGAAGTGGCCCGCCGCGACGAGGACGTGCGACTGCAAGAGCAGGCGCTGGCGGACCTCGACGCGCGCTCCATCGACAAGACGCCGGGCTACCGCCAGGCCCTCGACGAGCAGAATGCGGTGGCCCAGGAACGCGCCGGCATCAGCGCGCGCATCCAGGCGTCCGACGAGCGCGCGGCGCGCGCCATGCAGCGCGCTGAAGGGCTGGATGCGCAAGCCACGCGGGTGGAGACCGACGGCAGCGAGCATTCGTCTCGGCACCAGGAGAAAGCGGCCGAGGCCGCGGCGCTGAAATCCGAGATCATTGCGATCGAGGCAACGGTGAATACCCTGCGGGCGCGGCGCGCCGAACTGGAGGCGAGCCTCGAGTCCACTGCCCGCGACTTCGAGAAGATCGAGGACGAGTATCACCAGAAGTCCTCTCGCCTGGGCGCGCTCATGGAAATTGAGGGCGACTACCAGGGCTTTTCCGAGGGCGTGCGCTTCCTGTTGAACCGTCCGCACAAGCCGTCCGGCGTCATCGGAGTGGTGTCAGAGTGCGTGGTGCCGGACCGTCCGCACGCGAAGGCCATCGAGGCTGCCCTGGGCGGGCACGCGCAGGACGTTCTCGTCGAGGAAAAACGGCACGCGAAGTTGTGCATCGAGTTCCTGAAAAAGGAACGCGGCGGCAAGGTCACCTTCTGGCCGCTCGACCTGGAGCGGCCGCCCCAGCGCCGTCCCGACGTGCTTGGTGACACGGGCGTGGTGGGCTGGGCGCCGGATCTGGTCCGCTTCGAGCCGCGCTTTGAGAGCGTCGTGCACCAGATGCTGGGCCGCACCGTGGTGGTTGAAACCCTCGACGACGCCACGCGCATCTACGAGGGGTGCGTGCGGCGCCGCGCGTTCATCCCCATGCTGGTCACGCTTGACGGGGATATTCTTGCGCCGGGCGGCTCGATGAGCGGCGGCGCGCACAAGAACTCCAAGGCCGGCCCGGTGCAGCGGCGCGCCGAACTCGAAGCGCTCGAGAAAGACGTCGAGTCGCTGCGCAAGAAATTCATCCGCATCAAGGAAGAGCGCCGCAAGAACGACGAGGAATTGCGGGTCATCCGCGCCCAGGTCGAGGAGCTGCGCAATCAAGTGCAGCGCGACCAGCACCACCTCGGCGAAATTGAGCGCACCGCGTCGGTGGCGCAGTCGCGCGCCGAGTCGGTGGCCAGCGAAGTGGCGCGCTTGCGCAACGAGGCGGAAGAGGCGCTCAAGGAAGCCGGCGCGGCCGAGGACGAGCGCGCTGGCTTGCAGGTGCAGCTGGAGGGGCTGACCGAGCGGGATGCGGTGGTGGCCGAGCTGCTCACGAAGTTTGCGGCCGAGCGTGAAGAGCACCTGCGCGAGCGCGACGGGCTGGCCCAGGTGCTCGACGGGCTGCGTGAAGCGCGCGGCGAGGCCATGCGGATCGAGTCGGAGGCGGCCCAGCGGGTGCGCTTCCACGCCGAGCGCCGCGCCGAGCTCCAGGAAGAAGGCCGCGAGCTGGACGGCGAGTTGAGCGGCGCCGGCGGCGTCGGCGGCCGCCTGGAGCGCGATCGCGAGACCGCGGCGGCCGATCTCAAGCACTTCGAGGAATTAGACCGCGCGTTGGGCGAGCGCTGCGAGGGGCTTTCGCGCACCCGCGCGGAGCTGGCGGTGTCGCTGGAGCGCATGGAAGTCGAGATGAAGGAAGTCTCGATGTCCTACGAGCTGGACCGCACCGAGCTGCACGCCTGTGAGGTGGAGCGGGCCACGCTGTCGCAGTCGTTCGAGGAGCACCGGCTGCGGCTCGAAGAGCTGGAAGTGGGCCGCGAGGAGCTTCTGGCGGCGCGCAACGAGCCCATCGATCGGGAAAACGTGCACGCGGAAATTACCCGCACGCGCAACTACCTGAAGAATTTCGGCAACGTGAATCTCGGCGCGGCCGAGGACTACGAGACGCTGAAGACCCGCTACGACGAGATGACCGGGCAGATCGGCGACCTGGAAGAGGCGTCGGCCAGCCTGCTCGGCGTGATGAAAGAAATGGACGACGCCTCCGTGAAGCAATTCGCGGAGTGCTTCGGCCGGGTGAAGAAATTCTTCGCGGAGAATTTCGAGGAGCTGTTCCGCGGCGGCCAGGCGCGCCTGGAATTGACGGATCCGGACAACCTGCTGGAAACCGGCGTGGACATCACCGCCCAGCCGCCCGGCAAGCGCCAGCAGAACCTCGCGCTGCTCTCCAGCGGCGAGAAGGCGCTGACCGCCATCGCGTTCCTGCTGGCGATCTTGAAGGCCCGCCCGTCGCCCTTCGTGGTCCTCGACGAGCTGGACGCGCCGCTCGACGACACCAACGTGGAGCGCGTGGCCCGCAAGTTCCTGGAGTACTCCGAGGACACGCAGTTCATCACCATCACCCACAACCGCAAGACGATGGAATACGCCCGCGTGCTGTACGGCGTGACCATGGCCGAGCCGGGCGTCTCGCGGCTGGTGGCGGTCTCGCTGGAGGAAGCGAATCGCGAGCTCCACCCGATGCAGCCGGTGGCTTAGCGCCCCCACCCGGTTCGCCGCGAACTGGGAGCGAACAAACGAAATTTCATGACGTAGTCGCGCCATTTCTGGCTTGTTCGCTGCGAACTGGGAGCGAACAGCGCGCCACCAGTGGTGTTCGCCGCGATCTGGGAGCGAACGTCAGGTCACCCTGGCTCATAGAGCGTCTGGCAAATCGAGCGCTACGGTCAGGGCGCGCTCGAGCAACTGTGTCTTCTCCGCGGATAGCGTGGCTACGAAATTTGTAAGCGCGGTTTTCTGGAGGCTGACCAGGTTGTCGCAGTGGACGCTGCAATCTTGTTTCAAGCCATCGTCCACTCCCAGCGGCACCTGGGTCGCCAGGCCATGGTACGCCGAATAAACCGGTGCGCAAATGACGGTCGAGTATTTGGAATCGATCAGGGCCTGCCGGCTGACCACCACGAAGACTCGCGATCTTCTGGGATCGCCGCCGCCAGGGTGGTCGACCCGATACATTTCACCTCGTCTCACAGGCCGGTCTGATAGGCGAGCGTATCAAGCGCCTCTTCGTTGAGACGATCCGCATGCTCGTTGAGAATTCGCAGGTCCTGGCGGCTGATTTCTTGCCGCACGAGGTGCGCGAGGTGGCTGCGCAACGCCTGCTCAATAAACTCCGAACGGTTGCCCGCGGACGGCAGCATCGAATCGATTGCCTGCAAGAGATCATGAGAGAGTGTGATTGATGTCTTGACTTTCATACTACTAATGTACCACTCTTCGCCCGTGCCGTCAACGAGGACGGCTTGACGGATGGAGCCGCGCGGCGTAGGCTCTGCATGTGTGGCGATATCGCGTCGAGAAGCAGTGGACCAGGGGAAAACACCGGCACGTTCGGCGTGCGGAGCAGCGAACTGTCGATTACCTGGTGGACTGGAATGACTGAGCGTCCCGATCGCCAGTTGATCGCGCTGGCCGCGCTTCTGTGCGTGATCGTGGTTCCGTTCGTTCCGCTGGGCACCATTGTCGTGTATCCGCTCTCGTTGCTGGTGACCAGCCTGCACGAGATGGGGCACGCGCTGGCCGCGCTGCTCACCGGGGGACGCGTCCACAGCATCCTCATCTATCCCGACACTTCGGGCGTGACCTGGTCGTCGGGCGGCATTCGCTGGATCGTGGCCAGCGCGGGCTACCTGGGCAGCACGTTTTTCGGCTTCGTGCTGCTGATCGCGGCGCAGAACGGTCGGATGCACCGCTGGATCCTCGGCTTGCTCTTGATCTGGTTTCTCGGCTTCACGATATTTTTTGCGCGCAACTGGCTGGCGATCACTCTGGGCATCGCGATGGTGGTAGGCGTCTCGATCCTCGCAAAACGGGTGCAGGCGGCCGGCGGCGCCATGTATTTCTTGCTGGATTTCGTGGCGCTCAGCTCGTGCCTGTACGCCATCAAGGACCTGGCCGACCTGACCCGCTTTTCGTTTGGGATGGCGACCGCGAGCGGCAAGACCGACGCGCAGACCCTGGCCGATCTCACCGGCGTGCACGCCGCGGTGTGGGCTTTCGGCTGGGCGCTCCTCTCACTGGTGGCCGCATGGCTGGCGACGCGAATGGCGTGGCGGTCGGCGGACGGCACGGAATAAAAAAAGGAGGCTGTGAGGTGCCTCCTTTTCTTTACGCGCTCTAAACCGGGCTCAGCACCGCGTCCGCGTGCTCGACGACGTGGAAGACATTGTCGAGGCGGGTCAGGCTGAACAGCTTGCGCAGGTGCGGGCGCGCGCAGACGAAGACGACTTCTCCGCTCACTTCCTGCGCCTTGCGGTAGACGGCCATCAGTACGGGAATGCCGCTGGTGGCGATGTGCTCCACCCCGTCGAGGTCGACGATCAGTCGACCGGCCGGGCGGACCAGGGGCACCAGTGTGGACTTCGTGGCTTCGGCGGTGTAGGCGTCCAGCCGTCCACCCAGGCGGGCCACGATGGTGTTGGGTTCAGGTTCGAAATGGAACACGCTCATTGGTTTGTGAAGTCTCTCCTCTCCGAGGGACCGAACCATTATACCCTTGTCGGGGCGCTTGTAAACCCCCCTGCGCGCGCCCGAGTCTGGGAGGGGACTCGAGCGCGCCCTTTCATTGCTGAGAGAGGGCCTATGCCGTGCGCGGCAGGGGGGGCTGGGGGCTGAGCAGCTCGGCGACGCGCTTGCTGACGTCTTCCCCGGGCGGGATGATCCACGGGGAGTGGGTGTCCGGCTCCGCGATGCCGCTGATGACGGCCATCAGCCCCTTGAGCGCTTGCAAGAAGCGCAGGCGATAGGACGCGGCCTCGCTCCAGTGGGCCAGCGCCAGCCGCGCGCAGGCCTTGTCGGGGGCGGTCAGCCAGCGGCCGAGCGCGTCGAGCGCGGCTTCCTGGGCGTCCTGCTCGGCGTGTCGCAGCCGGGTGCAGTGGTCCAGCAGACGCGTCTCCTCCAGGCACAGATCAACGCGGCTGGAAGTCCACCGGGTGAGCACGTCGTCGGTCGTCGCAGCGCGCTCCGCGACCGTTTCCCGGGCGCCCGCCAGGAATTGTCGGAGGGTCGCATCGGGGACGTCGCTGACGAGGAGCTGGTGGCAGAGGACCGGCAGCCAGTCAAGTTGATCGGGGGAGAACACGGGAGGACACCTTTCTTTCCTTGTTCTATACGTGAAGGTCTATGCGTGAAGGTCTATACGTGAAGGTCTATGCGTGAAGGTCTATGCGTGAAGGTCTATGCTTGAAGGTCTATGCTTGAAGGTCTATGCTTGAAGGGGTTGCCTTCGCTCTTGATTTTGTTCCAAAACCGCTTGAGAAAATGTAGCGCCGCTCACACTTCCACCGCAACCCTGACAACCGCGTGCAAAGGGTCACGCCGGCGGGACCGGGACGGCCCTTCGCCGAAGCCGCCGCCCCGTGAGACTGCTTGAAGCCCTCGAAGATCGCTTTGCCATCATGGTCAGCCTGCCGCGCAACGACGTGGCACTGGCCCGCGCCGCGGAAGAGGCCGGCGCCGACGCCATGAAGGTGCACCTGAACGTGCACCATCACGCCAGCGGCACCCACTACGGCACGTGGCCCCAGGAACGCGACACCATCTTGCGCATCCGCGACGCGGTGGGAATTCCGCTGGGCGTGGTGCCGGGCGCCGAAGTCATCGCCGAGGATCATGAATTGGCGGAAATGGCCGCGGCCGGCATCGATTTCTGGGACTGTTTCCTGCATCACACGCCGGCCCGCCTCCTGCGGCGCAGCGATATGACCTGCATGATGGCGGTGAATTTCCAGTTTCCGCTGGAGCGCGCCGCGCACGTGCCGGCGGTAGGCGCGCGCGTCATCGAGGCGTCCATCGTGCCCTCCGAGGAATACGGCGCGCCGCTCAACGCCCGCGACCTGGTGAATTACCGGGAATTGTGCGCAAATGCGGTGCCCACTCCGGTGATGATCCCCAGCCAGCGGAAATACACTCCGCAAGACGTCCCA
>VGFD01000277.1 GCA_016868975.1 Armatimonadota bacterium
CGCGGCGGGGCCGGTGCTTCGCGACGGGCCTCCGGCGCCGGCGGAGCCGGGGCCGGGGCGGCCGGCGCCTCGGATCCAAAGGAAACCAGGACCGCGCCGACGCGGGCAGTCTGTCCCTCCGGCACGAAAATCCGCTGCACGCGTCCGCCGGTGGGGCAGGGAATCACCACCGTGGCCTTGTCAGTCATCACCTCGACCAGGGGCTGATCTTCAGCGACCGTGTCGCCTTCCTTGACCAGCCACTTGACGATCTCACCCTCCATGACGCCTTCGCCGATATCGGGCATCTTGAATTCCATGATGATTTCGCTCCTAATGATACTCGACGACCTTCTTGATGGCGTCGGAAACCCGCGCAACGTCGGGCATGTAGAGATGCTCCAGGGTGTAAGGAAAAGGCGTGTCGTAACCGGCCACCCGCACGATGGGCGCTTCCAGGGAATCAACCGCGCGCTCCGCAATCAAGGCGGCAATCTCGCCGCCAAATCCGCCGGTTTTGGCGGCCTCGTGCAAGATCACCACGCGCCCGGTCTTTTTCACCGATTCGATGATCGCGTCCACATCCAGTGGGACCAGGGTGCGCAGGTCGATCACTTCGACCTCCACGTCGTGCTCCGCAGCCTTCGCCGCCGCCTCCTCGGCCACCGGCACCATCGCGCCGTAGCAGATGAGCGTCAGGTGGCTACCCTCGCGCACGGTGCGCGCCTTGCCGATGGGCACCACGTAGTCGTCGTCGGGCACCTCGTCCTTCGTGGCGCGATACAACCGCTTGGGCTCCAGGAAAATCACCGGATCTTCTCCGCGCAGCGCGGCGGTGAGCAACCCCTTGGTGTCGTACGGGGTGGAAGGGACGATGACCACCAGCCCGGGCGTGTGGCAGAAATACGCTTCCGTGCTCTGTGAGTGGTAGTGGCCGCCGCGCACGCCGCCGCCGTAGGGGGTCCGCAGCACGACCGGGCAGGTGTACTGGCCGCCGCTGCGGTAGCGGTATTTGGCCATCTCGCTGACGACCTGGTCGAAGGCCGGGTAGATGAAATCCAGAAACTGGATTTCCGGCACCGGCCGCAGGCCGTACAGCGCCATTCCAACAGCCGCGCCAACAATTCCGGACTCGGTCAGCGGGGTGTCAATCACCCGCTCACCGCCAAACTCCTGGTAGAGTCCCTCGGTGGCGCGAAACACGCCGCCGTTCACGCCGACGTCCTCGCCCAGGACCACCACCCGGTCGTCCCGACGCATCTCCTGGCGCAGCGCCGCGTTTACCGCGGTCACCATGTTCATCACTGGCATGGAAAATCTCTCCTAGGGAAATTTGTAGTCGTCGCCTTCGTCCTTGGCGGGCTTCGGGGGATGAATCCGCAGCAGTTCGTCGCGCTGTTCGACCAGGTGCGGAGGCACCTTCTCGTACACGTCCTCAAACAGGGAATTGAGCGGCGGAAGAGCCACCCGCTCTTCCTCGGAAACGGCCCGGGCCACCTCGCCGCGCGCGTCTTCCCAGACTTTTTCGTCGTCTTCCTTCGTCCAGCCGTTGCGCACTTCCATGAAGTGGCGCAGCCGCTCGATGGGATCTTTTTCGCGCCAGCACTCGGCCTCGCGGTCGCCGCCGTAGCGGGTCGGATCGTCGGCAGTGGAGTGCGGACCCATGCGGCAGGTGAGCGCCTCGATGAGGGTGGGACCTTCGCCGTTGCGCGCGCGCTCCACCGCGTCGCGGGTCACCTTGTACACGGCCAGCACGTCGTTGCCGTCCACCCGGACCCCCGGCATCCCGTAGGCCACCGCTTTCGCGGCAATCGACTCGGACGCCGTCTGCTTGCTGACCGGCAGCGAGATGGCCCACTGGTTGTTGGTGCACAGGAAAATCACCGGCGCTTTGAAGACTCCGGCAAAATTCAGCCCGGAGTGAAAATCGTTGGACGAGGTCGCGCCGTCGCCGAAATACGAAATGCAGACGCTGTCTTTCTTGCGGTACTTCATGGCCATGCCGGTGCCGGCCGCCTGGATGATCTGGGTGCCGATCGGGCTGGAGACGCTGGCGAAATTCGCCTTGCGAAACGTGTAGTGGCAGGGCATCTGGCGCCCCCGCGCGGGATCGTCCGCGTTGCCCAGGCACTGCGCCACCAGATGCCTCACCGGAATGCCGCGGAGCAGCGCGGTGCCCGCCTCGCGGTAGGCGGAAAAGATCCAGTCGTCCTTGCGCAGCGCGTAGGCGCTCCCGATCTGGGCGGCTTCCTGGCCCCACGAGCCGATGTAGAAGCCGATGCGTCCCTGCCGCTGCAGCGCCGTGCCGCGCTCCTCCAGCGCGCGGGTCAACACCATGGCGCGATAGATCTCCTTGATCTGGTCGTCGCTCAGATCGATCTCGGGCTTGCCCTTTTTTTTCTTGTCGTCCCGCGCTTCCAGCGCGCTCTCCATAACTTGCAAGACGCCCTCCACCATGAGGATCCTCCTTTGAAAATCAACCCGCGGCCTGCGTGCGCCGCTTGCGCACGAGCCCTTCCATGAAAAACTCTCCGGCCCGGTACGACGAGCGCACCAGCGGGCCGGACGCCACGTACATGAATCCCATCGACTCGCCGATCAGGCGATATTCGTCAAATTGCGCCGGGGTCACGTATTCCACCACCGGCAGATGCTTTTCGGTGGGACGCAGGTACTGTCCCAACGTGAGAACGTCCACGCCGACCGTCCGCAGATCGTGCAGCGTCCGCACGATCTCCTCGCGGGTCTCGCCCAGGCCGAGCATTACCGAAGACTTGGTGTACGTCTCCGGATTCAGCGCCTTGAGGCGCCGCAGCACTTCCAGCGACTGGCCATAGGGCGCGCGCCGGTCACGCACGCCCGGGGTCAGGCGCTCCACCGTCTCCACGTTGTGCGCCACCACGTCCGGCGCTGCGCCCACAATGGTGCGCAGCGCCTCGAAGTCGGCGCGGAAATCGGGGATGAGCACTTCCACGATCATCTCCGGAGTGCGCGCCTTGATTTCGCGGATGGTCTGGGCAAAATGGCCGGCGCCGCCATCGTGAAGGTCGTCGCGATCCACCGAGGTGAGCACGACGTACTTCAGGCCGAGCCGCTCGAGGGCTTCGGCGACCTTGCGCGGCTCGTCCCGATCGAGAACGCCGCGGGGATTGCCGGTCTTGACCGCGCAGAAGCGGCAGCCGCGCGTGCAGACGTCCCCCAGGAGCATCACCGTCGCGGTGCCGCCGCCCCAGCACTCGCCGACGTTGGGGCAATGAGCCTCTTCGCAGACGGTGTGCAGGGTCAGGCCGCGCAGCAGCTCCTTGAGGGAGCGGTAGCTGTCGCCGCCGGGGGCGCGCACTTTGAGCCACTCGGGCTTGCGGGAAAACCTCGTCTCGGACATCCAACTCTTCTTCTCGAAAGGGTCGGCGGCGTTTCTGCAACGTCTCCGGCAACCCCTTTTTCGCCGGGGGCTACAGGCTAAGCCTTTACCTCCATGATCATGATCGCCAGATCGTCTTGCATATCATGGCTTCCCGCAAACGCGCGGACCCGCTTGACCACCGCCCGCGCGATCTCTCCGGGGCTTAAGTGCAGGTTCTCGCGCAGCACCTGCTCCACGCGCTCCATGGTGAAGATCTCGCCGGCCGGGTTGCGCGCCTCGTTGACGCCATCGGTGAAGACCGCCACGCGGTCGCCGGGCTCGAGCACCACGCTTTTCTCGTCCCACTTCATGTCCTCGAAGATGCCGATGGGCAGGTTGTCCACCTTGAGACGCTCGATGGGCCGCTGGGGGTCCGCGTGGATGAGCAGCGCCGCCTGGTGCCCTCCCGAAGTGTACACGAACTCGTGCGTCTCCTCATCGTAGATGGCGTAGAACATGGTGACGAACCACGATTCGTCGTCCGTCCACAGCGAATAAAGCCGCTCGTTGAGGCGCTCCAGGATGAACGAGGGCGAGAAGCTCTGCTTGCCCCATTCGTAAAAGAAGCCCATCACGATGGCCATCACCATGGACGCGGGGATGCCCTTGCCCATGATGTCCCCCAGGCTGACGACCACGTACTTCTCCTTGAACGGGCGGAAGTAGTAGAAGTCGCCGCCGATCTGCATGGTCTGCGCGATGCGCGCGTCCACCCGCACCGCGTCCGACTCGAAGTAGGCGGGCATCAGCGAGCGCTGCAGGGTGCGGGCGAGCGCCACGTCCTGCAAGATGACGTTCTGGTAGCGGCGCGTCTCGGCATACTTGGACAGGGTCACGGTGGTAAAGACGCCCAGGAAGACCCAGGTGAGAACCGCCACCAGAGAGCGCACGATCAACTGATCCCAGCCGTCGGAGCCGCTCAGGAGGTAGGGCAGGTCGTACAGCACCAGGCAGATCGGGATGATCCACAGGCCGCTGCGCCGGAAGATGAAACATGAAGCAATGACGGCCAGGAAGAACAGGTCCACGCCGAGGCGCATCCCGGCGACGACGTGCAGCCACTCCAGCAGCACCAGCAGAATGGCAAGCCCCCCCAGGTACCAGCGGCGGGCACGGTCGGGCACCCCTTCGGCGACAATCCGCTCGACACGGCGATCCACGCGGCGGCCCAGGGCGCGCAGGTGTTCGCTCAGCACGGCCGCGCGGCGGGGGACTTCTGCATAAGGCGCGACAGATTCTGGACGCCGCCCCGCGGACCCTGCGCGGCCCCCCACGCGGTTTGGGGAGAGGAATCGAGGGATATTCGACGAAGTCGGCGGCGCCTTCATTGCAAGGCGGGGGCCGATAGAAATACATCCCCACGCGGCCTGCCCAGGAGTTTTACGATGTCCCAATCGATCACGCTTTCTCTGCGCCGCGCGCTCGCCGCCACGGCCGTGGGAACGCTTCTGCTCACCCTCCCGGGCTGCGGCAACACGACGCCGGCGCCCGCGGCCTCCAGCACCCCGGGCGGCAACGTGGCCGCCACCGTCAACGGCGAGCCGGTCTCCCAGGACGAGCTGAACGCCGAGCTTAACCGCCTGCACGGGCGCGAGGTCCTGCGCAAGGTTGTCGACGACAAGCTCATCCAGCAGGCGGCCAAGAAGGACAACATCACTGTGTCGGACGCCGAAGTGAAGCGCCGCATGGACGAGCTGAAGGGCTCGCCGCAATACGCTGCGCTCCAACGTGGGACCGGCATGACCGACGCCGAGATGGAGGTGCAGGTCCGCAAGGCGGTCACGCTGCAGCTTCTCATCCTCCCCGAGATCAAGGAGACCGAGAAGCTCGCCATGTACGATCAGTACCGCGAGCAACTTGAGAAGGCGCACGTCTACCACGTCCTCCTGGGCAGCAAGGGCGACGCCGACAAGGCGTTGGCCGCGCTGAAGGGCGGCAAGCCGTTCGAGGCCGTGGCGAAGGAGATGTCCAAGGATACGGGCACCAAAGACCTGGGCGGCGATCTCGGCTGGGTGAGTCGGCCCATGATCCCCGACGAGTCGATGCGCACGACGGTCTTCACCATCGCCGAGAACACCCTCTCCGACCCGGTGAAGAGCCAGGCCGGCTTTCACATCGTGAAGGTGACGGCGCGCCGCAAGTCCTATGACGACCTGAAAGGCGACATCCAGGACACGCTCTCCGCGTCCCGCCAGGAGAACTACCTGCAGCGGCTGCGGGTGAAGGCGGAGGTCAAGACCCGCTACGACAACGCGACGCCCGCCCCCGCCGCGGCGGCCGCGGCTTCGCCGAGCCCCGCCGCGACGCATTGAGCTCGCTTCGGCGGGCGGTATACTGAGGAGACAGGCCGTGAAACAGGCCGTTAAGACCCTGATGGCGTCGGCTGTGCCGACCCCTATCTAGAATGGGAGCCCCGCTGCCCCAGGGTGAGACGCCGTTCGAACAGCTCGTGGATCTGATGGCCACGCTGCGCGGGCCGCAGGGATGTCCCTGGGATCGCGAGCAGACCCATCAGAAGCTCACTCCGTACCTCATCGAAGAGGCTTACGAAACGCTGGAGTGCATCGAGTCTGGGGAGATGTCGCGGCTTCGCGAGGAGCTTGGCGACCTTCTTTTGCAGATCGTGTTCCACGCCCAGCTGGCCGCGGAGCGCGGTGAGTTCACCGTCCAGGACGTGGCGGCCGCCATCGTGGAGAAGATGGTGCGGCGCCATCCCCACGTGTTCGGCGAAACGCGGGCCGACTCGCCCGACGAGGTGCTGCGCCAGTGGGAGCAGCTCAAGCTGAAGGAGAAGGCCGAAAAGGTGGCGCTCTCCGACCAGGAGGACGCCCCGTCGAAATCGCTTGTGTCGCTGATGGACGGAATTCCGCGACACCTGCCCGCACTGCTGGCCGCCGAGCGCATGACCGGCCGCGCGGCCGAGGTCGGCTTCCGCTGGCCGGAGCCGGCCGACAGCGTCGCCAAGGTCCGCGAGGAGTGCGACGAAGTTCTCGAGGCCTGGGAGCGCGGAGACCACGCACAGGCCCGCGAGGAGATGGGAGACCTGCTTTTCGCGGTGGCCAACGCGTGCCGCGAGATGGGAATCATCTCCGAAGACGCGCTGCGCCACGCCAACGCCAAGTTCGCGCGCCGTTTCGCGCACATCGAGGCGGAAGCGGCGCGCCGCGGCGTGCCCGTGTCGTCCCTTGAGACCGCCGAGCAGCTTCTGCTGTGGGAGGATTCAAAGGTGTCGGCGCGAACCCCCCGCCCGCCAGAAACAGGGTAGGAGAGGGACTGTATGCGGTTTAGTCTGATTCCGCAAGAAGAGAAGTTCTTTGAGGATTTCAACACCCAGGCGCAGTTGATCAACAAAGGCGCCCAGTTGCTTCGCGAATTCGTGGAGGACTGGAGCGCCAACAAGGGGCACGTGGAAGAAATCAACCTGATCGAGCACGAGTGCGATCAGATCGTCCACTCCGTGATTGTCCGGCTCAACAAGACCTTCGTCACGCCGGTCGACCGCGAGGATATTCACAGCCTGGCCAGCACGCTGGATGACGTTCTCGATTATATTCAGGGCGCCGCGGTCCGCATGGAGCTGTTCAGGATCCAGACGCCCACCAACGAGTGCATCGAGCTGGCCCGCACCCTCGAGAAGGCCACCGAGGTGCTGCTCAAGGGCCTGCAATTACTGCCGACCTTTGGGGACATTTCCGTGCTGCGCAAAGAATTGCATGCCTTCGAAAAACAGGGCGACAAGCTTTATCGGCAGGCGCTCGCCGATCTCTTTGAAAATCGACCGGATCCCCTCGACGTGATCAAGTGGAAAGACATCTACGAGATCATCGAGACCGCCATCGACAAGTGC
>VGFD01000278.1 GCA_016868975.1 Armatimonadota bacterium
TGTTGCGTGGTTCTGCGACTGCTACCTTAGTGGAAGCCTGGGTTTACAACCTGCGGTTTGTTCTCTGGTTTCGGTGAGCCTGGAGTGCAGTGCCTTTCTACGGCCTCAGTGTACGATGGCCAACTGACCGGCCGCTGACCGGCGCCTGATACGGCGGTCTTCCTCGGTTAACTTTTTGTTTCCATTGTGGCGAGGGCCGCGCGCAGCGCTTCAGCCGCCTCGCCGGCGGTGGCGTAGCGGTCGTCCGGGTCCCGGGCCAGCATCCGCACCACGCAGTCGGAGAGGGCCTGCGGCACGTCCTTGCGCACGTCCACCAGGGGCGGAGGATCGCGGCTGATCTTCTCGAGCACGACCGCCACGCTGTCGGTGGCGTCCCAGGGCAGTCGCCCGCTGATGGACTGGTACAGCAAGAGGCCGGTGGCATAGATGTCCACCCGCGGGTCGGTGGTCTGCCGCTCCCCCTGGATCTGCTCGGGCGCAAGATAGGGCGGCGTTCCCAGAAGGTCACCGGTGGCGGTCAGCCGGCCGCCGTCGCCAAAATCCTCGTGGAAGGCGATCCCGAAATCCATCAGCTTGGCGTTGCCCGAGCCGGTCACCATCACGTTGCCCGGCTTCACGTCGCGATGCACGACGCCGCGCGCGTGGATGCTGCCCAGCGCCTCGAGCACCTGCACGCCCAGCCGCGCGACCGCGTCCACGCCCAGCGGCGCAAGGCGCATGCGCTTGTTCAAGGGCAGGCCGCTCACCAGCTCCATCACCATGTAGGGGTACCCGTACTCGCCCTCGCCGTCGTTTACGTCGTAGATGTGCACCAGGTTGGGATGGGTGAGCACCTTCCCCAGCTTCAGCTCGCGGACGAAGCGCGCGCGGTACTCGGGGTCTTCCAGAAGGTGGGGCAGGGGCAGCTTGAGCGCGTACTCCTGGCCATTCTTGCGCACCTTGTACACGACGGCCATTCCGCCCAGCCCCAGGCGCTCGACCACGTCGTACTGGTGGATGCGGGTGGGCACCGAGCCGTCGGCCGGGAACAAACCGCTCTGCGCCTCGGCCTCGCTGAGCCGCACGCTGGTCTCGGCGAGCTGCTCCCTCAGCTTGCGCGCCCGTCCGAACTGCGCGAAGCCCAGCACGGCCAGGATCGCGAAGGGGATGGCCACCGAGATGGCTACGTGTACCGTGTCCAGCACCAGCTTCGGCTTGAAAGTGAAGCCGTTGCTGGCAAACTCCAGCACCCGCAGGCCGTTCTTCTCGTAGCGCCAGCGGTGCCACCAGTCGGCGGGCGCGTCCACGCGGATGTCGTAGGCCAGTGCCTGGTCGCCGGGCCCGAACATGGGGAGGCGCTCGATGTTGCTGGCCGTCGTGTGGAAGGGCTCCGAGGAGCCCGAAGTGCGCCACTCGAAGGGGACGCCCGCGCTGCAACGGACTTCCACCAGGTTGCCGGCCGCCCGCGCGGTGGGCGCCGTGAGGATGAGCGCGAGGATGATGCTGGCGAGGGTGCGGGCCACGCGATGCGTTTTCTCTCCCCTGGCGGGGATGGTCCTGGCGCTCGCAGAAAAGCGCGTGGCGATGGCTGTCCTGTTTTTTGGGAGCGCCTCCCACCCGGGCCTGGATCTGCTGTTTCGCCGCGTCCGTGACCGCGGCCGCCAGCCGGCTGTTTTCGCCATCCAGGAGCGCTTCCCGCGGGACATTGCCCTGTGCCTGCCGCTTGGCATCGAGGAAGCCGGCGGATTCCTGGCGCTGCCCGGCGAGGAGCCGCTCGATTTCGAGCAGATTCGCGGGGTTTGCATGGACGGGTTTTTCGTCGACGAGGGCCGCTTTCAGGACCTCGATCCGAGCGATCTGGAATACGCGCAGACCGAGTCCTGGGCGGCCCTCATCGCGTTGTTCGCGACCCTGTCGCGGACCTCTGTGGTGGCCAATCACCTGGCGCGCTTGACGCTGGTGTCGTTCCGCCTCGCCGAGCTGTCCTGGCTCGCCGGCCAGGGATTCGCGGTGCCGCGCGCGCTGGCCACCAGCAGCCCGAAGGATGCGCGGGAGTTTATCGAGGCGCTCGACGGTCGGGTGGTATTTAAAGGCGTCAGCGGCGGCGCGGTTTTTCGTCCAATGCAGGAGGATGATTTCGCCCGCCTGGATGCGCTGCGCCACGCGCCCGCTCATTTTGAGGAGGCCCCCGACGGCGAGACCCGCCGCTGCGTCGTCATTGGCGAGCGGGTTTTCGTGCTGCCCGGGCACGACGCCCCTCCCGAGGAATTGCAGGAGCGCTGCAAGGCCGCATGCCGCGCGCAGGACATCTGGATGGGAGAAGTTGTCCTGCGCCAGTCGCCGCGGGGATGGCTGGCCTCGGGTCTGCGCACCTTCCCGGGCGCGGACTGCTTCGTGGACGACGAGATGGGCGACGCGGCGGCGGCCTTGCTGGAGGGTGCATGATTCTGGTGATGGGCTCGCAATCAGAGCCGATGGTTACCCGAGTGCGGGATGAGCTGGCGCGTCGCGGCGCGGAGTCGTTTTTCGTGTCGTCGCACGACATGCCGGGAACGGTGCAGGTCGGGGTGTCGCCGGGCGCCGGGGGATTTCTCCGCCTGTCCGACGACAGGCGGATCTCGATGTCTGAGGTGTCCGCCGTCTATCAGCGGCTGGGGTTTCACGACGCGGAGATGTACCAGGATTACAGCGCCGAAGAGCGCCAGTACGCGAACACCGAGTGTCTGGCGGCGTGCAACGTGCTGCTCGACGCGATGCCCGGTCGGGTAGTGAATCCGCCCCACACGTCCGGCTCGAATGCGTCAAAGCCGTACCAGATCGGCTTGATCGCGCCCCACGGATTTCGCACGCCGCGCACGCTGGTCACCAACCGTCCGGATCAGGCGCTGGCGTTTTACGAATTGCTGGAGGGACAGGTCATCTACAAGTCGATCAGCTATTTGCGATCCATCGTGCAGGTGATGCAGCCCGCCGACCTGGAGCGCCTGGATACCCTGGGAAGCTGCCCGGTCCAGCTCCAGGAACGGGTGGACGGCACGGACATCCGCGTGCACGTGGTGGGCGACGACGTGTTGTTTCCTTCGATAATCCAGGCCGAGGAGAGCGATTACCGATACGACAAGAGCGCCGAAATCACCGAGCACGCGCTGCCCCCGGAAATCGAGCGGGCCTGCTTCGCGGTGACCCGAGCCCTCGGTTTCCTGATGGCCGGCATCGACCTGCGGGTCACGCCGGAGGGTGAGTATTACTGCTTCGAAGTAAATCCGTCCCCGGCCTTCACCTGGTATGAGGACCGCACCGGCCAGCCCATCACGGCCGCCCTGTGCGACCTGCTGCAATCACTGGGCGCCCGCCCCTGATCGCTCGCCGCGAATTGGGAGCGAACGCTTACGCGAAGAAGCGGGCGGTGGGCGCGCCGCCGCCGGCGGCTCCGACGGCGTGCGGGAAGACTTCGATGTCCTTCTCGCAGTGCATCTTCTCGCGCGGATTCTTCTCGACGTTCAGTTTTTCGTAGCCGCGCTTTTCGCCCTGCTTCTCCTGGAACTGCTTCTCGGTGTCCTTTTCCAGCGGGCCTTTCTCGGGAGCGAATTTCTCGAACGGGCCTTTCTCCGAGGGACCCTTCTCGACGCAGCCCTTCTCATCCGGCCCCTTTTCAATGCTGAGCTTCTCGACCGGCCCCTTTTCACGGTGACTCTTCTCGTCGGGACCTTTCTCAATGCCGAGTTTCTCGACCGGCCCTTTTTCACGATGACTCTTCTCGTCGGGACCTTTCTCAATGCCGAGCTTCTCGACCGGCCCTTTTTCACGGTGGCCCTTCTCGTCGGGACCTTTCTCAATGCCAAGCTTTTCTGCCGGATCCTTTTCACGGTGCCCCTTTTCCACGCAGAACTTTTCATCGGGGCCTTTTTCGATGTTCAGTTTCTCGGCCGGGCCCTTCTCACGGTGGCCCTTCTCGCGGGGGCCCTTTTCAATGCTCATCTTCTCGACGTCGCCTTTTTCACCATGGCGCTTCTCGTGCGGCTGCTTCTCAAAGCAGCCCTTCTCGCGATGCGACTTTTCCGCGGGGCCCTTTTCGACGAAGCACTTCTCGTGGCCGAATTTCTCGTCGCCGTCCTTGCAGAAGCTCTCGGTGGGGCGGTTTCCAGCGGTCAGCGTGCCGCTGTCATCGGAGCCTGGAGCGGCTGCCGTGCGGGGCGCGATGTTCGTGTTGGGACGCGAAGGGCGAAATTCGGGTTGGATGAACAGGTCGGACATTGTCAGGCTCCTTGCCGCCCTCACGGGGCACTCGTCTTGCCTTTCATCTCCCGCGCCACCCGCCTTGTGTAAATGGAGTGAAAGTTAACCTTCCATTGCCGGGATGTAAAAAATCGGTTAACTCGTATCAGGCGCGGCTTTCCCTATCTCATGAGCGAAGGCTTCCGGGGCCGTTGTCGACAGTAATCACTGCTTGAACTGTGGTCCAGGGCTCTTCCAGGCTGGAGACCCGCTGAGCGTTCGCTCCAAGATCGAGGCGAACGATGGCCGTTTGCGTGCGCCCCAGCACGCGCGGGTGCGACCACGATGCGACCCACGGCGTAATTTGATGTTCGGCGAGATTTAGCCACCCACTGGCTAAATCTCGCCGAATGCAGCCACCCGCTGGCTAAATCTCGCCGAATGCAGCCACCCGCTGGCTAAATTTGTCCGCGTGCAGCCAGCGGCAGGGTCGCCCGAGAATTTCCAGCTGGGTGCGCGGCGGATCGGTAACCGCGGTCCGTTGAAATCAGTGCCGGCGGTCAGTCAAGAATTGTCCGATATCATCCGCGTAGATATAATCTCTCTCGGAGAAAACTCCGAAAAACGGCTCGTTGCGCGTCTGGCCGGCCAGGTTGTCCAGCAGGCCGTTGAGGCGCTCCGTCGTGACGCCGGGGTGCTGCCCGCGCAGGTGGTCGAAGGCCTGCAAGCGGGTCATGTATGCGCGATTTCCCATGGTGCGCGAGGCGTGCTGCCAGAGGCCGAAAACCATTTCGATATCCTCGCGCTCGTGGGGGTTGAGCGCCCTTCCCAGGCGATGGCGGGAGCGCTCCAGGACTCGGTTGAGCAATAGCGCGGCGCCGGTCATGTTGGTGGGATTGTATCCCCCGGGGAAATACGGCATTGACGGGTTCGTGGCCTGGGCCAGCAGTACCGGGCGCTCCATGAGCCCGGGGGCGGGCTCCTGCATGGTCGGCGTGAAGGTGTCGGTGGGTTGCCGCGGATCAGCGGGCAGCGCCTGAAGGGCGCCGAGAGGCACGCGCGACTGCGCGGCCGGCTGCTGCGAGCCAATGATCATGCGGATGTCCCCCTTCTCTTCCTCGGGGACTGCATCACGCGCGGGCACCCCTCTGTACAGTGGCGAGATGTTGCCGGATCCGGCATGTGCGTTCACAAAACGTTCACCTTGTGAACGAGTCAGTGGAAAGTTCACCTTCTTTTCACCCCGGTCAGCGGCCGGTCAGCCGACGGTGCGGGGGGTGTCAGGGGCACGGCCTATACTGACACGGAGGGAAGTTCCAAGACTGGCTCGGAGGACGAAAGAAATGGCGATTCAGAGCATCGGCGACGTCAACACCAGCACCGTGCGGGCGAGCAATACCAGCACCGCCGCGTCCCAGACCCAGAGCGCTGCACCCGAGACGAAGCCCCAGGAAGAGTCGGCCCCCGCGGACAGCGTCAGCGTCACCAACGGCGCCCCGAAGCGCGAAATCCCCGAGCAGGCCCCCGCTGGGTTCGACCAGACCAAGTGGAACAACCCGCAGCACAACACTCCCAAGTACGTCGTCGGCCGCGCGCTCTCCACGGTCATCGACGACCTCCGCGCCATTCCCGACGAGGCTGGCCGCAAGAAGTTCGCGGAAGACTTCCTCAAGACCCAGATTCCCGCCATCGAGAAGGCCGGCGGCTCGGTCCTCCAGGTGAAGAACGAGAAGATCCTCCTCGACATGAACGACGGGCACGGTCCCCACTGGGTTGACGCGGTCTTTGACATCGACGGCGCCGCCAACGTGCAATGGTGCGTGATTGACGACAAGCCGGGCCAGCAGCAGCAGGCGCAGGCGTCCGACGCGATGGGCGGGTTCAACCCCTTTGGCATGTTCGGAACCAACGACACCTTCGGGATGGGCCAGCAGCTGATGAACGACCCCGCCATTGCGCAGACCGTAAAGGAAATCCAGCAGGCCGGCGGCCAGGTGCTCCACGTCTCCTTCAACCTGATTCTCGCCGAGATGGGCGACGGCCAGGGCCCGATGTGGGTGCCGGTGAACCGCGAGCAGAGCCAGTACAACCGTCTGGGCCAGCAGTTCGGGATGGGGATGTTCGGCCAGAGCTTCTTCTCGATGGTCGCTTAAGAGCCGAAAAGCCGGTCCAGCCAGCCCGCCGTCCGGGGCGCTTCCTCCTGGGGAAGCCAGGTCGGCTCGTCGTCCCCGTCCCCAAGCAGGTCGTTGTTCTCCACGTCGCGCACCGCGAGGATCTCCTCCCCGCTGACCGTCACCAGGCTGCCGTCGGGCAGCGAGAGCGCTTGCAGCAGGTGCGGCCGCGTCCCCAGCAACAGGCACGAGGGCAATTCCTGGAGCGCCGCGTCGCGCCTGTTCCGCGGGGTGATCATCCACCCCGAGTGCACAGGGGACATGCGGTCGCTGCGCACCAGCAAGAGGTCGGGCACTTCCAGGGCGCCCTCGAACAGCCCGACCGTCTCGAAGCAGTGGCACGGGCTGTACGCCGTGTTCGTCCGCGTGTTCAGCCGCTGCTGCATGGCCGCGATCTGCGCGCTGACCGTCACGTGATCCACCAGCGCGCCCGTGGAAAAGTCCGGCTCGCAAAGCACGAAACCGTTCTCGCCCGCCCGCAGCGTCAGCGACGACCAGCCCACGCGGAACTGCATGCCGTCCTGGAAGTCGTCCACCAGGCGTTCCTTGCTGGCGATGAAGCGGAGGATGGCGTCGACTGCCTCGTCAAGCAGGTCTGGCCGGGAAAATCCCTGGGGGTCGTACCACGCGACGAGCGCGCCTTGTCGTTTGCAGAGCGGCTCCATCGTGCGAGCATGGTTCGAATGCCGTGGGGGAGCGCCCTTCCCGCGCGCCGTATTAGTGTTGCCGCAAGGGAGGGATCAGATGTCCACTGAAAATCCGAAGGCCCGCCGCGGCCTCCTCAAGTTTATCGAGAAGAAAGGCGGCACCCGTG
>VGFD01000279.1 GCA_016868975.1 Armatimonadota bacterium
GCAAGTGGATCGGCAAGGTCGGCCGCGGCAAGTTCATCCCGCGCGGCATCGGCGAGGACGTGTACATCCCCGCCAACCCGCGCCGCGAGCTGGCCGCCGCGCGCAAGTAGGATCCTGAAGGGGCCCTGGTCGCCGCGGCGCGTCCGGGGCCTTTCCTTTGCCGGCCGCAGCCGACACAGATCCCGCCTGATTCCACGGAGATCCCAGGGAGAGCAGAGTGGTCAAGATTCATCTCGTCACCGGATTTCTCGGCGCCGGCAAGACGACGCTGCTCCGGCGCCTCATCGAGAAAGGGCTCAGCGGCGAGAAATTCGTCCTGCTGGTCAACGAGTTCGGCGAGGTCGGCATCGACGGCGCGCTGCTCAAGCGCCGCGGCCACGACGTGATGGAGCTGTCCAGCGGCTGCGTGTGCTGCGAAGTGTCCGGCGATCTGGTGCGCACCGTGCGCGACATGATTGACGAGTACCAGCCGGCCCGCTTGATTATGGAATCCACCGGCATTGCCGAGCCAGCGCGGATTCTGTCCACCCTGTGGTCATCGCAAGAAATCATGGCGCGTGCTCGCGTCGAGCCGGTGATCTGTCTGGTGGACGCCAGCGCCTTTGAAGCCATGATGCAGACGCTGGGATATTACTATTTCTGTCAGGTCCAGGCGGCCGACATCGTGCTGGTCAACAAGGTGGATCTGGTCGACGCGGCCGCTGTGAAAAAAGTCGATGCCGCCATCAAGGACATGAACAAGCGGGTATTCATTTTCCACTCCGTGCACGGGGACGTTGATCTCCCCTCGTTGTTCTTCGCCGACAAAGCGGAGACCGAGTCGGAGCGGCGCGCCCGCGCCAAGAAAGTGGTTGACGCGGCGCCGGGCGGGGCCCACGATCACGAGCGCGAGGCGATCTTTGAGTCCTTCGTGTACGAGGACGCGACCAAAACCTTCGATCGCGGGGCGCTGGAAAAATATCTCGACAAACTACCGAAGTCGTTGTTCCGCTTGAAGGGCACCGCCCGCACTGGCGACGGCGTATTGTACTTGAACTGGGTGGCCGGCCATTATGACTGGGAGCCCGCCGCCGCCGACGATCCCCAGAGGACGGCGCTCGTCTTTATTGGACGCAAGCTGCCCAGAGAAAAACTACTCGGCGGTCTCCAGGGGGCGCCGAAGGCGACTCCCACGGGAGCAGATCACTAGTAGTCCAGGCCGCTGGCCGCGGTGTGATCGCCGTGCTGGTAGAGCGCCTCGACGAGGTGCATGCGGCGGTACTCGCGCTCGGCTTCTTCCATGTCGGTGCGCGCCGCCATGCCCTGGGCGTGGCGCTGCTTGAGCGTGAGCATCTTCTGGCGGGCGCGCTCGGCCTTCTCCTCGACGTTCGCGCTGGCCAGCGAGGGAGACGCCTTGCGGGCGGCGCTCAGCGACAAAGATTCGATCGTGGCGATGCGCGCCTTGTCTGGGGAGGCGTTCTCCAGGGCCTTCAGCGAGGCGTTCATGGCGCGCTCGGCGGAGGTTAACGCGATTTCCCGCTCGGCGAGAATCTGCAGGCGGCGCTCCAGCACGTAGGTGAGCCGGTTGACGCGGGTGCGGCGTGAGGTGACGGTCAGGCTGAACGCCTCCGCCTGCGAGTGGGTCAGCTGGTTCTGATCCGCCGCGCGGTACCACGCCAGGACCTGCTGCTCGGCCTGCGGGAGGCCGCGCGACTCGCCGGCAAGGTAATCTCTCAGGGTGTCCACCAGGTCGGCCACCCGATCCCGCTCGATGCGGCGGGTCTCGTACGTGGTGCGCGTCTGCTTGTACTGCGCGTACAGGCTCTCCAGGCTGTTGCCCACCGGCAGCGCGCCGCCGCTCTCATAGGGAGGGGGCGGGAGCAGCCCGCCGTGGCCGGCCACCCAGGGACTGGACCCGTCCAGGACTCCGTACGACTGCCCGAAGTCGAAGTAGCCGCCGCTCGGATCTTTCACCTTGATGTCCACGTGGTCGCGCACCACCGTGCCCACCGTGTTGCCCGGCTGCACGAACTGGCCGATGGACACGGTCGGGGAAAGGTGGCCGTAGGTCACCCGGTAGCCGTTGGCCAGCTCCACCGCGACGCCCCACTCGCCGTCGCTCCAGGGAATGACATCCACCACGCGGCCCGGCCAGCCGGCCGGCACGGCGCGTCCCGCGTAGAGCGCGATGTCGTAGCCCAGGTGCAATCCCGCGGCGGAGCGGTACATGGAGACCGAGCGCCAGTCGTAGAACGCGCCGGTGATCTCCGCCTCGGAGTAGATCGCTCGTACCCGTTCCACGTAGATCGCGAGATCCGTTTTCATGTTGCGGGCGCTGGCCGGCTGCGCCGCCGCGGCGGCCAGCCCGAGAAGCGTGGCCCCGATCAGCAGTGCGCGTGCGGCGTTGACGATACGATCCTGGAACACGTACAGCCTCCCGTTGAAAACGTCGAAGTGTTTGAATTTCCACTATAGGGTGGAACTTCCTTTTATTGGTGGTCTAAGCCCCCTGTGGAGCAGGCGCTGTCACATCCTCATCGAAGAGTGCCGCCGCCCCAACCGCTTGTGGCGTTTGGCGCCGCTTTATTCCATGGAGGCCCCATTGACCGACACCGCATCCGCCGGCTTTCGCCTGGAGATCCGCGACCGGGTCGCCTTTCTAACCCTTTGCCATGGGCCGGTGAACGTGCTCCGCACCACCATGCTCAACGCCATGGCGCACGAGATTGAGCGGCTGCGCTCAGGGTCCCTGACCGCCCTGGTGGTGCGCGCCGAGGGCCGCCTGTTCTCGGCGGGGATGGACGTGGCCGAGCACTATCCGGACCACGCGGACGCCATGCTGGAGGCCGCGCACCGCTTCCTGGCCGCGCTGTGGAACGTGGACCTGCCGGTGGTGGCCGCCGTGCAGGGGAACGCGCTGGGCGGCGGCTTCGAGCTCTTGCTGGCTTGCGACGCGGTGCTTGCGGTCGAATCG
Source organism: Armatimonadota bacterium (assembly GCA_016868975.1). Taxonomy (GTDB): domain Bacteria; phylum Vulcanimicrobiota; class Xenobia; order RGZZ01; family RGZZ01; genus VGFD01. Next base: position 2,954 of record VGFD01000279.1, read on the forward strand.
GTGGCGCTGGGATTCCCGGAAGTGCGCGTCGGAGCGTTCCCCCCGTTTGCCGCGTCGTTTTTGCCGCGCGTGCTCCCCTGGCAGACGGCCTTTGACCTGGTGGCCCGCGGACGTCTCATCTCGGCCGCGGAGGCCTTCCGCCTCGGGCTGGTCACCCAGGTGGTCGGCCCGGACGGGCTTGACGCGGCGCTGGACGCATGGCTGGCGGACCTCGGGTCGCTCAGCGCGCCCGTCGTGCGCCAGGCCCGCCGCGCGCTGAAGATCAGCCTGGGCGAGAAAATCCTCATCGACCTGTCCATTGCCGAGCGCCAGTACAAGCATGAATTGCTCGCCCTTGACGACGCGGTGGAAGGGCTCCGCGCGTTTCAAGAAAAACGCCCTCCGGATTGGAAGAATTGCTGATGTCTCTCCCCGAAGTGGCCGTCGTTTCGGCCGTCCGCTCTCCCATTGGAAAATTCGGCGGATCGCTGGCTGACTATACGCCCGGCGACCTGGGCGCGCTCGCGCTCAAAGAGGCGCTCGGCCGCGCCTCGGTGGCCGGAAACGAGGTCGGCGAAGTGTTTTTCGGACAGGCCCGCCAGGCCGGAGGCGGTCCCAACGTGGCCCGCCAGGTGGTTGTGAAGGCTGGCTTGCCGGTCGAGGTTCCGGCCTGCACCATCAATCAGGCCTGCGGCTCCGGGCTGCGCTCCATTTTTCTGGGCGCGGAAGCCGTCATGCTCGGCCGCTCGCGGATCGTGGCGGTGGGTGGCGTGGAGAGCATGAGCCGGGTGCCGTACCTCCTGGATCGCGCGCGCTGGGGATATCGACTGGGCAACGCTGAGGTCGTTGACGGGATGTACCGTGACGGCTTCCATTGCCCGCTCTGCGACCGCATCATGGGTGAAACCGCGGAAACCCTGGCTCAACAATACAAGATTTCCCGCGAAGCCCAGGACGCGTTTGCGGCGGCCAGCCAGAACAAGGCCGAAGCCGCGCGCAAGGCCGGCCGCTTTGACGCCGAAACCTTTGAAGTGCCGCCCGCGCCAAAATCAAAGGCAAAAACGTCACTCATCGTGGATGAGCATCCTCGGGACGGCGTCACCGCGGACGCGCTGGGAAAATTGCCGCCGGTGTTTGGCGGCACGGTCACCGCCGGCAACGCGTCGGGAATTACCGACGGGGCGGCCGCGCTGGTTTTGATGGCGCGCGAGGAAGCCGAGAAGCGCGGGCTGGCCGTGATGGGAATTCTGCGGAGATATTCGACGATCGCGCTCGATCCCGCGGTGATGGGACTGGGGGCGGCGCTGGCCGCGAAAAAAGTCCTCGAAGCTGCGGAGGTAAAACCCGATGCGCTGGACGCGGTGGAAGTGAACGAGGCGTTTGCGGCCCAGGTGCTCGCCTGCCAGGAGCTGTATCCGCTGCCGATGGATCGTACCAACCTCAACGGAGGCTCCATCGCGCTGGGGCATCCCATCGGCTGCACCGGCGCGCGCATCGTGGTGACGCTGCTGCACGCGCTGGCCCAGCGGGACGGGAAACTCGGCCTGGCGACGCTGTGCGTCTCGGGCGGCATGGGTCTGGCGGCGCTGTTCGAGCGGCCGGGAAGGAATTAAACCAGCGACGCTCGCATGGCCAGCGTCCCCAGGCGCTCGGCCATGATGAGCGCCTGCTCGTAGACCGGGTTGCGGCCCATAATCCCCAGCTCGCGCTGCAGCACGTTGAATAAATCCATGGTGTGCGCCGCAACTACCCGTCGCAGCGGGGGGCGGCCGTCCACTTCGAGGACGCTCTCCAGCTCGGTCTCGCCGCGCAGCCGCGCCTCGAGCGCCGTGCCGGGCGCCGTCATGCGCACGGACTGAATGCGCGAGTGGTGCACCACCGGGCCCACGTGACACAGGAGGTGAAGCACAACCGCGCCGCCGTCCTTGCGCTCAAAGTCCACGACCACCTGCTCGCCCGCGGCGCCGCGCGTGCCCCGCGAGCGCCATCCCAGGCGCGACGCCAGCCAGCCCATCAGCAGCAGCACCTGCACGGGAATGCGCGTGGGACTGTCCGCGCAATCGCAGGCCACCTCCACGCGGTCCAGCGAAAACAGGGCTGGCCGCATCTCGGGCGGATCGAACGTCTGCGCGATGACCTGGCGCCACGGCGTGAGCCGGTGCCAGTTGAGATCCCCCAGCGCGGCCCTCTGCTCGGGCGACGAGACGTGCAGCGCCATGGCTACCAGCTCGAGCAGCGGATCGGTCAGGCGCAGCGTGTCGAGCACGATGCGATCGCAGCGCTCCAGCAGATTTCCCAGCGCGCGCTGGGCCACCGGGTCGTCCGGCACGCCCCCGATCCACCACAGAAAGGTCGGGAGATCCGGCGCGAAAATGGAAAACAGCACGTTGTCGACGTGCTGCACTTGATTCCCGTGGATATTCAGGCGGATCAGCTCCTGGCAGACGCGCGCGCCAGAGCCCTGCGGAGCGCGGCACTGGGCCGCGATCCAGGAGCGCAGCTCGGCGGGGGATTCCGGATCGGCGGTGATGAGAATCACCCGGGCCGGATTGGTGTCCGCCACGCGCCGCATGATAATTTCGACCTCGCCGACCTCGGTGCGCTGCCACAAGACCACGGCGAGGTTCATGGCGCAGGTGCGCACCACGCCGGGCCCCTCGTTCATCCACATGCGGCGCAGCTCGCGCTCGATGCACCCGACGTCCACCTCGCGCGGCTGCTCGCAGGCCAGCATCTTGTCCATGGCTACAACCTCCGCCAGCGACGTCCGTCCCGCTCCACGAGGCGATCGGCCTCTTCCGGGCCCCAGGTGCCCGCTTCGTACTGGGGAAGCGCGTCCACCGGGTGCTCCTTCCAGTAGTCGAGAATGGGCTGGACGGCGATCCACGAGGCCTCCACCGAGTCGCGGCGGGAAAACAGCGTGGAGTCGCCCAGCATGCAGTCGAGCAGCAGCCGCTCGTAGGCCTCCGGCGTGGCCACGCCAAATGCCGTGCCGTAGTGGAAATCCATGGTCAGGGAGCGCAGCCGGGTCGACTGGCCCGGCACCTTCGATTCGAATTTCAGCGAAATTCCCTCGTCGGGCTGGATGCGCATGACCAGGAGGTTGGGCTCCACCTGGTCGGCCGGCGTCTGCTTGAACAGCATGTGCGGCACCCGCTTGAACTCGATGGCAATTTCGCTGACCCGCTTGGGCAGCCGCTTGCCGGTCCGCAGGTAGAACGGGACATCGGCGAAGCGCCAGTCGTCGATGAGCATCTTGAGCGCCACGTAGGTTTCGGTGGTCGAGGTGGGTGACACGGATTTTTCCGCCCGGTAGCCGGGGACTGCCTGCCCCCCGATCCACCCTTCGGCGTACTGCGCGCGCACCGCGTCTTGCGCGGTGATGGGACGGATGGCGCGCAGCACCTTCACCTTCTCATCGCGCACGGCGTCCGCGTTGAAAGAGGCCGGCGGCTCCATCGCCACCAGCGCGAGCAGCTGCAGGATGTGATTTTGGACCATGTCCTTGAGCGCGCCGGAGGTCTCGTAGTATCCGCCGCGCGCTTCCACGCCGAGGCTCTCGGCCACGGTGATCTGCACGTTGTCGATGTAGCGGTTGTTCCAGACCGGCTCGAAAATCCGGTTGGCAAAGCGGAAGACGAGAATATTCTGCACGGCTTCCTTGCCAAGGTAGTGATCGATGCGGTAGATCTGCTCTTCCTTGAAAATCTGGGTGATCATGTGGTTGAGGTTGCGCGAGTTCTCCAGGTTGCGGCCGAAGGGTTTTTCCACGACGATGCGCGTCCAGCCCGGCCGAGTCGGCTGCTCTTCGTCTGGCGAGACGATGGTGGACGGGCGCCCGGCCGCCAGTCCGGCCGTCCAGAGGCCATGCAGGATGCGCAGCGAGGCCTGGGGCGGCGTGGTCATGTAGAGCAGCCAGTTGGTTGCCTGGTTGCGGTTGATGGCGATGCCGCGGAGATTCTCCGAGAGTGCGCCCAGGTCGTCGTACTCGGTGTCGACGTAGAACAATCCCTCCGCAAAGCTCTCCCAGGTGGCGGTGTGCAGCGGGACGTTGCGGGCGTATTTTCCGACTTCTTCCCGCATCTTGGCGCGAAAGGAATCGTCGGTCATGTCGGTGCGCGCGCAGCCGATTATGGTAAATCCAGGCGGCAGGCGCCGCTCGACAAATTGATCGTAGAGGGCCGGCAACAATTTCCGCCTGGTGAGGTCGCCGCTC
>VGFD01000280.1 GCA_016868975.1 Armatimonadota bacterium
CGAGGAAGCTCGTTGAGGGCGCGGATGGCGTCGCCGGGGGTCACCCCGGAGTCGATGAAAGCGTCCACCGGCGTGGGCTCGGCGGCCGCCGGAGACAGGCGGGGCGCGGAGTAGATCGGGCTGGCCAGGACGTCGCGTATCATGGGATCCTCTTTCGCATCGCGCACACTCTAGCGCAAGCCGCTGGAAAATTGCTGAATCTTCAGTGGCTGCTTCAGGTCGCCCGCGAAGTGATCAGCCCTTAAGCCACTGGATCATCTTCACGCAGTAGAGCACCGACATGCCTTCATAGAAGAGGAAGGCCACGGTGGTCATCAGCATGTCCTGGGGCGCGGTCATGGTCCACATCACAGTCCCCGCCAGCGCCATCGAGGCGCCGGCCAGTCCGAGCAGCAACACCGCCAGGGCGCGCGGCAGGCAGTCATCGGGCGCGGCCAGCATGGTGGCTGTCTTGCCGCAGAAGTGGAAAGTTCCCCGCGGCACGCGGCGCAACGCCCGCAGCAGCCCGTTGGAGACGCGCAGGCACGGGATCATGATGACGAGCCCGAGGGCCAGCGTCACCAGGCTGCACACGAACGCGGAGGCCAGCACCAGCGCAATCCCGCAGATGGCCGCCAGCACCGCCAGTGGGAGCAGCAGGGACGCCGCGAAAAATCCCAGCAGGCGCACGCCGTACAGGAGTGGGGCGGAGCCCACCACGGCGTGGCAGTGCACGCAGTGCAGGCGTCCGGACGAGCGGTAGACCGGGCACGCGGCTAACGAGCGTGTCGCCAGACCCGCGGCAACACGCTGGAAACAGGCCGCGAATCGGGCCGTCAAACCCATGGGGGCGTCGGACGTGCCGACCCGTAACTGCGCATGGAGGAGAATTCGTCAAGGCCGGGCGGGGTTCCCTGGAGAAATCCCTTCAACAGCAGGGCGGCTTGCGGCGATAGCGGCGCTCCAGATCATCGGGCGGGGCTTGTCGCCACCAGCGCATGAACCATACCCAGAGGTCGGCTGGAGAGGGTATGCGGATCTCCACCCAGTGCGGATCCTTCGGCGCCCCCTGCTCCCCCCTGGGATTCATGCGGTCAACCTCGAGGCCACGTACTCGTTCTCGACGGCGCGTCCCGGCCGCCAGCACGCGAGCACGCTGGCGATCACGATCACCCAGATGACCGCGCCGAAGAACACCGTCACCGTAACGTTGAGCCAGCAGTTGAAAATCTTCTGGCGGATCTCCCGGACCGGGGCGTCCGGCTTCTCCAGGTCCTTCTCCATCAAGTGGGCCTGCGCGATGAACCCGATGCGCGGGCTGGGGCTCATCACCTTCTGGTAAGCGGCGGTCTGCGTGGTGCCCAGCAGCCAGAGGAGCGGCAACCCGGTCACCCAGGCGTAGCGGGCCCTCCCCATCTTGATGATGATGACGGTGGCGAGGCAGAGCGCCAGCGAGGCGAGCATCTGGTTGGCGATGCCGAAGAGCGGCCACAGCGTGTTGATGCCGCCCAGCGGATCGATGACGCCGGCGTACAGGAAATATCCCCAGAAGCCCACCATGATGCCGCTGGTGAGCAGGACGCCGGGCCACCAGGTGCCGTCGTTGAGGCGGGGAAAGGCGTGGCCAAGCAGGTCTTGCAGCATGAAGCGGCCCACCCGCGTGCCGGCGTCGAGCGTGGTCAGGATGAACAGCGCCTCGAACATGATGGCAAAGTGGTACCAGATGTCGATGCCGTGGCCTCCGGTCACCTTCCCCAGGATGGTGGCCATGCCCACGGCCAGGGTGGGCGCGCCGCCGGTGCGGTGGTACAGCGTCTTCTCGCCCATCTGGTTGGTGAGGACGTCCATCTCCGCGGTGGTGACCGGATATCCCCACCCGGTGATGGTGGACACGACCGCCTCGGGCGTGGCGCCGGTGGCCAGGGCCGGCGCGTTCATCGCGAAGTACACGCCGGGCGTGAGCACGGAGGCGGCAAGCAGTGCCATGACGCCGACGAACGATTCCATCAGCATGGCGCCGTAGCCGACCAGGCGGGCGTGCGATTCTTTCGTGATGATGCGCGGCGTGGTGCCCGAGGCGATGAGGGAGTGGAAGCCGGAAATGGCGCCGCACGCGATGGTGATGAAGGCGAAGGGGAAGACGTTGCCGGCCCAGACCGGCCCCATTCCCGTGGAAAAGAACTCAGTGAGGGCTGGCATTTGCAGCATCGGTCGGGCGATGAGGATGCCCAGCGCGAGGCCCCCGATGGTGCCGATCTTCACGAACGTCGACAGGTAGTCGCGGGGCGCCAGCAGCAGCCACACGGGGAGGGTGGAGGCCGCGAAGCCGTACAAAATCAAGAGGATTGCCAGCGTGGTGGGCTGCAGCGTGAAGGAAGCGCCCAGCGGCGAGTGGGCCACCGTCCCGCCGAAGTACACGGCGGCCACCACCAGCGCCACGCCGATGAGCGTGGCCTCGCCGACGGCGCCCGGGCGCCAGTAGCGCATGTACATTCCCATGATCATGGCGATGGGGATGGTGCAGGCGATGGTGAAGGTGCCCCACGGGGAGTCGCTCAGGGCGCGGACCACGACCAGTCCGATGACCGCCAGCAAGATCCCCATGATGGTGAGGACGCCGAGCAGCGCCGAGAAGCCGGCCACGGCGCCCAGCTCGTCCTTGATCATCTGGCCCAGCGAGCGGCCGTCGCGGCGGATGGAGCAGAACAGGATGACGAAGTCCTGCACGCAGCCGCCCAGCACGCTTCCCGACAGGAGCCACAAAAGGCCCGGCGCGTAGCCGAGCTGGGCGGCCAGCACCGGGCCGATCAGCGGGCCGGGGCCGGAGATGGCGGCGAAGTGGTGGCCGAACACGACCCACTTGTGGGTGGGCAGGTAGTCCTTGCCGTCGTCGTGGACCTCGGCCGGGGTGGCGCGCCCGTCGTCGAGGGCGAGGACCTTCGCGGCGATGAACGCGCTGTAGAAGCGGTAGCCGAGCGCGTACACGCAGAGCGCGGCGATCAGGATCCAGACCGCGCCGACCGGCTCCCCCTGGCCCTTCGCCAGCTCGGCCAGGCCCATCGCGCCGCCGGTGCTGAATACGGCGAGGCACGCTTTGCGGGGAATGCGGACAACAAGCACGCGCGGCTAGTTCGCTCATGTCCGGAGGAGTCCTCGCGCGCGGTTCTCCGGCGCGAAATGATCAGCCTGCGACAGGTCATGGCGGGCCGCGATTCCGCCACGGAGTCGGGCCCACCGATCAGCCCGACTGGCACGGAGTCGGGCCCAGCCCTGGACCCGACAGTGCTGGAGGCGCATAGGGATTGCCGTCCCGGGCGCCGTAGCAGCCCGCGATGATTGGAACCCTTCGCGAGGAAGCGCGCGCCGTCGCGGCGGGCATCGATCGACGGACGGCCTGGGTGTTGCTGTCCGTGCCCGCGCTGCTCACCTGGCTGGAGTTCCGCTCCAATCACGCCACCTTCGAGCGCTGGTTCGCGCCCGGCTACTGGGGGGCCACGTCGCTCTTGGAGAAGGCGCTGCACTCGTGGGAGTGGTGGGCGCTCAACTGCTTCGTCACCATGTTCGTGGTTCCGGCGCTCATTGTGAAGCTGGTGTTCAAGGAGCGGCTGAGCGACTATGGCATCACGTCCTTCAAGCCGCGGGTCCAGATCCCGCTGGCGCTGGGGATGTACCTGATCGTGCTGCCGGCCATCATCGGCGCGTCGCGCAGTGACGCCTTCGTGCGCACCTATCCCCTGTTCTGGGATGCGGGGAGCAGCGGTTCCTTGCTATTGGCCTGGGAGCTGATGTACCTGTCCCAGTTCTTCGCCCTGGAGTTCTTCTTCCGGGGATACCTCATCTTCGGCCTGGAAAAGCGCATCGGCCCGGTGGCCATCCTGGTGTCGACGGTCCCGTATTGCATGGTGCACTATCACAAGCCCATGCTGGAGGCCTACGCGGCCATCATCGCGGGCGTGATCCTGGGCGCGGTGGCCATGCGCACCCGCTCCCTGTGGTCAGGCTTCATGACCCACGCCCTGGTGGCGCTCACCATGGACTTCCTCGCGCTGCACGCGCGGGGGATACTGTGAGGCTCGTGTTCATGAGGGTAAGATGGATTTCAAGTGGTTACAATGTCGTAACAGTGAGGTTCTGATCAACATGATCGATGGATTTTGGCTTCACAATCGAGGCTTCAGGGTCTTGACCTCGTCTCCGGCCTTTATCTACAATGGCTCGCAGGGGAATTGCCGCTTTCATGTAAAGGAATCTCTACGTAGAAGGAAGCCTCTCTTGTCTCGAAGAAAACCCAACGGCCTGTAGAGGGCTGAATGCTTTTCAACGTCTGAAAACGTCTCGCAGATAGACCTCGTCGCATGCAGATGGCGAGCGCCTGATCCAGAAGGGGGTTCCCGAGTGTCCAACTCAAAGCCCAACCGAATGTACCTTTTGTTGGTAGCACTGATGGTCATGTTGTTGCCGGCGCTGCTCGCCGGCTGCGGCGTAAACAATTCCACCAGTGGAACGTCGGGCAGCAGCGCCACGCCGACGCCTTCCCAGGCCGCGGTGGTAACCCCCACTCCGACGCCGACGCCTACCCCGACGCCGACGCCTACCCCGACCCCGACGCCGAACCAGGATACGGGGACGCAGACGGGGGCGTCCGGGATCACCGCGACGTTCACCGAGTACGAAATGAACGAACTGGTTGACAATGGCGAAGGCCGAATTCTGGCACTGAGCGGTGGGCCGGTGGTCGATTCCACCGGTAAGCGTGCCAATATGTGGCTCTCGCTGCCGAATCGTGACCTCCTGGCCAACGTCGTCGCCCGCAATGACGATGTCGGGTCATCCTTCGGCACGTTCTCGGTCAGCCCGTTCAGCAACCCCACGGGGCTCTCTATCAGCGGTGAGACGACGGTCGGCACTCCACAGGTGATCGTCAATCCCTCAGACGGCACTCAGACGCTCATCTTCAACGGCGGCGGCGACGCGATCTTCTACAGCGTTGCTGAGAACGCCGGCGGCGCTGGGCGCTTGCTTCGCGTAAACAATGAGACCGGCGGCCTGGTGCCGCAGACGAACAATGCCCAGATGCAGACCTTTTTGAACCAGTTTGTGGACAGCGACGGCATCCCGCTGTTCGGCAACCCGGCTCTCGACACCGGCCTGAATGCGGACGGCTCCCTTACAACAGGTCGCTTTGCTTCCAACATTCTCGCCGCTGCAGGTCTTGCCGGCAACGCCGTTCCCGTTCCGCTGAGCGTAAGCGATGCCCAGGGGAATGTTTCAATCCAGCAGTTTATCTATTACACCGTCCCATCTCTGGACTGTATCACGCGGGTCGACTATAGCGACGTGAGGCTACCGGTCTCCGACAACGCGACATTCAACCCGGTTACTGGAGAAAATACTCAGACGGTGAAATCGGTGACCGGGCAAACGTCATTTTCGGTGCGTCCGGGCACTGCGCCTACCGACCTGACGCTGGCAACCAGCGGCGCTGTCTTCTTCACGGAGGCGAACAGCAACCGAGTGGGGCGAATTGCTCCCGCCAGCGGCGCTCTCGAAGAAATTACGCTGCCCTTGCCCCAGGATCGCGCCACGCGTATCGTGACCGGCCCGGCGGCAAACAATCACGTGTACTTTCTGGTCCCCAATTCGGATGCAGTCTATCGGTCCGACAATCAGGGCGTTCTCACCGGACCCTTCAAGACCAGCACTACTGGATCTGGACTCAAGGGGATCGGGCTAGGCCCGGACAACAATATCTGGGTCACGGAGGCAACCGCCAACAAACTCGCCATGCTGTCTACAGGTGCCACGCCATTCCTCACCGAGTTCGTTCTCGCTGTCAAGACCAGCAGTCCGACCACCGGGGCCACCCTCACGCGGAGCGGCACCATCCAGGGCTTGTCCCCGGTAATGACCGCAATTACTTCGACAACCGGCCTGTCGGTGGGCATGAACATCATTGGGCCTGGCGTGCCGACAGGCACCACGATTCTTACGATCGACAGTGGCACGCAGGTTACCATGTCCCAGCCGGCGCCGGCCGGGCCGATCACGGCAAACTACGATTTCGCAGGGCCCGCATACGTGCAGTTGACGGATCCAAACTCGCCGGTTTTTGCGACCGATTCATCAACACCCACGACCTGCCGCCCCTCGGACGTGAAGCTCGTGGAGAACTTCCTGGTCTTTGCGCCGGGTGATGGGCCCATCAGTCAATTCACGGACGGCGGAGTGCCGGTGGTCAACCAGCCTTCATTCCCCAATTCGCTGATTGCCCCGGATGATGTGCCGCAGAGCGGCATTACTCAGCTGATCGCCACTGTATCCGATCTCACCGCAGCGAAACCGACTATTGAGTACGACAAGGACATGTTCGCCCACCAGCGCAAGACGCCAGTGGCCATCCTCCAGGATGTGGGTGGCGAAGTGCTCGTGCTTGAGGGACAGGATGCGGGCCAGACCCACCTCCTGAACTCCAAGATTCTGCGCTACTCCAACGCCGGAGCGCGCATCGCGGAAATCTCACTCGACGGCAATGGTACGCTGGGCACCCAGCCGGGTGTGGACGTAAACCCGACTTCGATGGCGTACGACAGCCAGAACAACCTGTGGATTACCATGGGTGGCGCGTTCAACGGCAACGGGGTCATTCACCCCGGCGGACTGCGCAAGATCACCTTTACTCGCGGCGGCGGCAACGTCATTACTGCCATCGCCTCGCAGCAGGACTTCGCGACCGTCGCCAACTCGTTCCCCAACTTCATCGCCGTCGGACCCGACGGCCGCATGTGGTGGACCGAGCGGGGCAATACCAACCTTGGCGTCCCGTCCGCTGTCGGCGCCATCAACCTCGATGGCACCGGCCTCACGGAGTCCCAGTTTACCGGAGTCAACGTAGATTCGGGTCCACGCGGCATTGCGTCGGATGGTACCGCCTTCATGTACTTCGCCGAGCAGGCGACGGACAAGGTCGCACGAGTTGGGACCGGCGCCGGGGGCAGCACTGCGTTTGCCTTCCAGCGCTTCCCCGCCGACGGGACGAGCGCCACCCTGCCACCGACCAGTATGACTGCAGGCGCTCAGCCTTCGGGTATCGTGGTCGGCTCGAACGGAACGATCTATTTCACTGAGTCCAACCGGAACTGCATCGGGCAGATGACCAGCGCGGGC
>VGFD01000281.1 GCA_016868975.1 Armatimonadota bacterium
TGATCCTGATCAGCCACGTGAAGTGCGCCGCGTTCGAGATGCCCTTCGTGGAGGGCGAGACGTTCGGCGTGGAAAATCTCCGCGAAATGCTCGACTACCTTTGCGAGGAGAAGGTCCTGCACCGCGGGGCCGACGGCTGGCACTGGGCCATGGACGTGTACCCGGCCGACACCGTGAGCCTGCGCAGCGTATCCACCGAGAATTTCGTCATCATGGACATGACGTCGAACAACCGGGTCATCGCCGAGGTCGACTATCGCAGCGCGCCCACCACTGTTTATCAAGACGCCATCTACATGTGCGAGACCGAACCGTACCACGTGCGCCACATCGACTACGAGCAGCGTCGCGTGTACGTGAAAAAGGTGGAGGTCGATTATTACACCGAGGCCATCACCAACACGTCGGTGAAAATACTCGAGGTGTTTGAGACGCAGCGCGCCGTCGAGCACGGGGATGTCCATGTCGCATGGCGGGTCAGCGGCTTCAAGAAGCTCAAGTTCCACACGCGAGAAAACGTCGGCTACGGCGAGGTCAACCTTCCCGACCAGGAGATGCACACCACCTCGTACTGGTTTACGATTGCGCCGTCGCTGCTGCGCTCGCTTCCCTTCACGCGCGCCGAGATTCTCGACGGCGTGGCCGGACTTGCGTATGTTCTCCATCATGTGGCGCCGCTTCACTTGATGTGCGACGTGGGCGACCTTCAGCACTGCGTCGGGGATCGCGGCGGACGCTGGTTCGTGGGTGGGAATCGGGATCACCGCGGGCGCCTCGAGCTTGCGCCCGGCGAAGCCCAGCCGGATGCTTTTTTCGAGCAGGGGATGCGGACCACGACGCCCGCGGCGCAACGCGCTCGCGAAGCCGACGCGTTGGAGCGCATGGAGGTGTTCGAGCCCACGGTCTTTCTGTACGACAATTATCCCGGCGGCATCGGTTTCTCCGCAACGCTGTACGATCTGCACGCGACTCTCGTCGCGCACGCCCGCGACATTCTCCAGGCCTGCGGCTGCGAGGAAGGCTGCCCCTCGTGCGTAGGGCCGATCGTGGAAATGGGGCGACGGGCGAAGGAAGTGGCCCGCGTGCTGGCCGACAGCCTGCTGGAGCGGCCATGAAACTGCGCGAGCGGCTTGCCGCGCTGGGCGTGGGGCAACCCTCCGCCGCGGTCACCGACGCCGGCCCGGGCCCGCACGAAGTGGCGCAGCGCGTGGGATTTCGCGAGCGGCTCGCCCGCCACGCGCGGGAGTCTTCGGTCGGACCGGCCCCGCAGGTTCGTCTCCGCGACCTGCCCGGCGCTGAAGTGCTGGGAGACGGCGCGGAGGCGTTTCTGCGCATCGACCGCCCGCTCGACGATCGCGAGACGCGCGCGGCGCTCGGCGACTGGCAGGCGCTCTGGCGAGCCGAGCACGTGAAGGTGCTTGCCCGGGACGGCGGGCTGGCGTCCTTCGATCCCCTGCGCGCGCTTTTCATCGACACCGAAACCACCGGCCTGGGGGGCGCGTCCACGCTGGTGTTTTTGATCGGCACCATCCATTTCGCGGAAGGGCGCCCCACGCTGACCCAGTTTTTCATGCCGGGACCCGGCGCCGAAAGGCCGTATCTCGAGCAGTTCCTGGAGTTTCTCGGGCGCTTTGAGTTTCTCGTCTCGTACAACGGCCGCGCCTTCGACGTGAAGGCGGTGCGCGACCGGCTGGTCATGAAGCGTTTCCTGGACGCATCTGAGGCGCTGGAGCGGCTACCTCACGTGGATCTCCTGCATCCCGCGCGGCGCGTCTGGCAGATGGCGCTGGTCGACTGCCGGCTGACCACGCTGGAGCGCGACGTCCTGGGCCGCGGCCGGCAGCGGGACATCGAGGGCAGCATGATTCCCGCCGCGTACTATTCCTATCTGCACACCGGGCGTACCGAGCAGATGCTCGACGTGCTGGCGCACAACGAGCACGACCTCGTCTCACTGTACCTGCTGGCGGTGCGCATGCTGCGCATGGTGGCCAGCCCGGGCGAGGACTGCTACGAGGCGCTCGACTTTCTGGAACAGACGCCACCGCCCCACGGGTCTGCCCGCCCCGAGGAGATGCTCGGCCTGGGGACGCTCCTCTCGGCGGGGGGCGCCGCGCGGCGAGGCAAGATCGCCTTGCAGCGAGGGATGGCCAGCCATTCCACGGTGCACCGCTACCTCGCCCGCAAGCGCCTCGCCCTGCTCCACAAGCGCGGCGGCGAGCTGGAAGAGGCGGCGCTGCTCTGGCAGGCCATGATCGACGAGAACGCGCTGGCCGAGCCGCATGCCCACGAGGAGCTGGCCAAGTACCGCGAGCACGTCGAACGCGACTTTGAGGGCGCCCTGCGCCTGGTGGAGCAGGGGATACGACTGGCCCGGGGCGCGGCGCGCGCCGCCTTGGAGCACCGCCGCGCGCGGCTTGAAAGACGCAGGAGTTGTTAATTTGTGACAGACCTGTCTTGGCCAGTTCACAAATTTTTTTCATTTTGGCAGCAAACTGGTAACATTCCGAGCGGATAATGGGGCAGAGGGGAAACCTCATCTCGGGGGTTTCCGCAGAAGTAGAACGGCAAGAAGAGACCGCGCCACCAGTGGATGGGATCCAGGGGAGTCGCCTTCGGCGCCCCCCAGGTGGGCGCATGCGGGAAAGTGGGAAAATGTCGAAGGGCGCTCGGAAAACCTGGTTGTCGACTATCGCAAACGGCGCTCGCGCGCTGCTCCGCGCCTTGACTGAAGACCTGTACGGATACGACGTCGAGGTGACTTCCATCGACCGGCGGCGCAATGACCGCTTTCACGATGGCGCGGTCACCGAGATCAACGTGCCCCAGGGCGTCTCCACCACGGCCCGCATCCTCGACGTGAGCAGCGAGGGCGCGCGGGTCTGGTCACGAGAGGCGCTGCCGCTGGGAAGGCGGGTCTCCTGCCGCATCAGCTTCGCTCGGGCGAGCGAGCGGCTCGGCATGCGCGTCCTCTGGGAGGCGCGCCGCCAGCACGGTTACGAGTACGGCATGCGCTACGCGCCCATCGTGCCGGGCACGGAAGGCCTCCTGGACAACTATTTCCACCACGTCCTGAACCGGCTGGCAGTGTCGGCTTAGGGCGGCTTAGCCCGGCTTAGGGCCTGATCTCAACCAGTACGGCCGTCGCGTTTCGGGGGAGATTGCGACGGCCGTTTTATTTTTCCGCAGGACCTTCCGAATTACGGTCCGAAAGCCCGCGCATGCCTGCCCTGATGCCCACTCAGACGCTTACCGTGCGTGGCCTGCGGCTGCGCTACCACGTGGAAGGCGACGGCGATCCCGTCATCCTGCTGCACGGATTTCCAGAGACGCTGCAAGGCTGGAACGGCCGCTTGCAGGCACTGGCAAAGTGCTTCCGGGTACACGCTTTCGACTGGCCGGGCATGGGCGGCTCGGACGCTCCGCGCGACTTCTCGTACACCTACGAAGGTTATGCGCGCCTGCTGGAGGACGTGATGGACGCCCTCGGCGTCGGCGCGGCGCACCTTGTGGGCACCGACATCGGCATGCCGCCCGCCCTGCTGCTCGCTATCCGCCGCCCCGGGCGGGTACGCAAACTGGTCGTCTTCGACGGTCCCGCCTTCGAGCGGCCAGCCCTGCTGTCGTGGGAGATCACCGCCCTGCGCACGCCCTGGCTGGGCGAGGTGCTGGTCTACGGTTTCCCGCGCAGCGCGGTGTGGCTGGCGCTGGAGCGCGGCTTCTACGGCCGCCGCCGCATCAGCGGGGATCAGTACGAGGACTTCCAGGCGCAGGCGCGCCGCCAGCGCACCCGCGACGCGACGCTGGAGCTGTTCCGCAGCGGGCAGAGCACGTTTGGGGCCATCGAGCGCGAGATTCACCAACTGACGGCGCCCATGCTCATTTTGTGGGGCGAAGAAGACGTGTTCATCGCCCCGGAGATGGGCATGCTGTTGAAGGCAGCCTGCCCGCACGCGCGGCTGGAAATCGTGCCGCAGTGCGGCCACTTCCTGCACCAGGAAGTCCCCCGCTACTTCGATCAGCAGGTCATGGCGTTCTTAGCAGACGCCGACCAGTGACTCGTGCATCAAATAGTGCACGACCTTGCGGAGGTCGCCCGTCTCCTGGTAGACTCGCAGCTGGCGATCGGCGCCGGTGCCGTTTTTGAGGATGTCGAAAACAGCCTCCACCTCGCGCCGGCTGCCCAGGTCGTCGAGGACGTCGTCCACGAAATGGAGCAGTTCCGGAATCAGCTCACGGGCCGACAATTCGATCTTCTTGCCGAAATCGATCAATTTCCCGTCGAGCCCGTAACGGGCAGCGCGCCACTTGTTCTCCTCGATGAGCGCCCGCCGGTAGAGGCGGAACCCCATGTTGGACTCGCGCAATTTCACCAGTTTGGCCACAATCGCCTGAAAAAGCGCGGCCAGCGTGATGGTTTCCTCGGCAAACATGGGGATGTCGCAGATGCGAAATTCAATGGTGTCAAATATCGAGTGGGGACGGACGTCCCACCAGATTTTGCGGCCGTTGTCGATGCAGTGGGTGCGAACCAATGTGCTGATGTAGCTCTCGTATTCGGCGTACGAGCCGAAATACTCCGGAATGCCGGTCCGCGGGAAACGCTTGAAGATGGTGGTCCGCGTTGACTTGAAGCCGGTGTTTCGGCCCAGCCAGAACGGCGAATTGGTGGACAACGCGAGCACGTGCGGAAGGAAATAGCGCGCCGCGTTCATGATGTCGATGGCCAGGTTGCGGTCGCTGATGCCGATGTGCACGTGCAGTCCGAAAATCAGGTTGGAGCGGGCGATGTCCTGGAGGTCCTCGACGATCTCCTTGTAGCGCTCGTGCTCGGTGATGTCCTGGACCCGCCAGTCCGAGAACGGATGCGTGCCGGCCGCCACCATGGCCAGCCCGGCGTGGCGCGCGACCTCGGCCACTGTCTGGCGGGCGCGCAGCACGTCATCGCGGGCCTGCTGGATGTTCTTGCAGATGCCGGTGCCCACTTCGATGACCGCCTGGTGCATTTCCGGCTTGATGCGATCACCCAGTGACAGGCGCCCCTCTTCCATCATCTGGGCCACGTGCGACCGCAATTCCCCGCTGTGCGGGTCCACGATCTGGAATTCTTCTTCGATGCCGATGGTAAACGTCTCGCTCATGAGTCCCCCGAAAAAAGGCGCGGGGCGGCATCCACCGCCACGCACCTCGCCGTCCTGAAAGGACGGCCGCGCGATCTACTTGCTTTTCTCGCGGATTTCAGCCGTCTTGGCGGCGGGCTTGGGAGCGGCCGCTTTGGCGGCCGGCTTCGGAGCCGTGGCCGGCTTGGACGCGCCGGCGGCCACCGGGACCTTCTTCTCGGCCGGCTTCGCCGCGGCGTTGCCGTTGCTGGCCGTGTGCTTGCCGTTGCCGGCGGGGCGCGCGGTGGCCGGATCGCTCCAGCCCATGAGCGACCACCACTTCAAGTCCACCGTGGGGGGCTCGGTCTCTTCCGCCTTGCGGATGGCCAGATCGGTCATGCGCTCGACGATGGTTTCGAAGTAGTGCGGCGTGATTGAATTGATGTCGAAGTCCGGCGCCGGGTTGGTGAAGTCGATGGCATACGGTATACCGTCGCGGATGGCGAATTCCACCGTGTTCATGTCGTAGCCCAGGGCAGTGTTGAGCTTGATGGCGTCACCCACGACGCGGGCGCCCATCTCCGGAGACAGGTGGTTGTGATCGACGAAGTACTCGCCGAACATGCGCCCGAAGGGGGGATGCCACTTGATGGGCAGGATCTGGGTCTGGCCGATGCACAGGCAGCGCACGTAGTGGTCCCACTCGATGCACTCCTGGAGCATCATGTTGGTGTCGCCGGACTCATTGTAGGCCTCCCACAACTCTTGCAGGCTGTGCACCTTGCTGACCGACTTGCCGCCGCCGCCCTGGGCCGGCTTGATGATGGCGGGCAGGCCAACGTAGCGCAGCATCGCTTCCCAGTCGATGGGGAAGCGCAGGTTGTGCAGCGAGCGCTCGGTCACGCCCGGGATGTACGCCTGGTTGGGCAGCAGGATGCTCTTGGGAACCGCCACGCCAAGCCGCTCGGCCAGCGCGGTGCCGAAGAACTTGTCGTCGGCGCTCCACCAGAACGGGTTGTTGATGACCCGCGTCCCGTTCAGCGCGGCCAGTTTCAGGTGGCTGCGGTAGTAGGGAATCTCGTGTGAAATGCGGTCCACGATAACCGTGTACTGCTTCGTCTCCGAGGCGGCGCTGCCGCCCAGGGACATTTCTTCCGCCACGATGCCGGGGATGCGCCGCGAATTGACGCGCTCGATGAACGCTTCCGGGAAGCTGCGCTCCATGCCGTGGATGATACCGATCTTCTTCAGCGCCATTGCTTGAACAGATCCTTTCGTTACCTCTTGCTCCTCTGCGAGGAGCCCGCGCTTCTACAGCGCGGGAAAGTGAATGCGATGCCGGGTGGAGGGGCGCGCTGCGGGCGCCTTCCTCGGTGGTGATTGCCCCGAAAAAGCCAGAGCCGATTCGCCGAAAGGCCGTGAACTCCTCGTTTAGCTCTGGGTTCTTGAAGAAAATCGTCAGGCCGTGGTACGATTGCCGCATGGATTCGTGGCGCGTGCAAGATCTGTCCAACCCGGCCTCTGAGGCGTTTCGGCGCGAGGCGGCGCGGAACGTGCAGCAAAACATCAGCGCCATGAAGACCCAGAAGGAGCTGAAGGACGGTCAGGCGGACGCCTCCGACGAGCTGAAGGATCGGGTGACGCTGCAAAAGGCCGCGGCACCGCTCGCCAAAGGCGGGGACACCTTCGACAAGACCGTGGAAGCGGCCCGCGGCCAGGGCTTGCTGGAGGATCAGGATCCTACGGTAAAGCGGCGCAAGCAGAAAGAAGCAAAGCGCAAGGCCCAGGACGGCGTGCCCGCGGAGATCCTCAAGGCATCGCGGCACATCGTCGAAGGGCAGTTGCATCCCACGCGTGGCCCCCGCGACGCCCTCAAGGAGATCAAGACCTCCCCGGAGACGGCGGAGATGCGGATGGAGCCGGCCGACTTCATGCCCGCGCTGCCCATCCACGACGAAGCCAATCACCCCCTGATGGCGGAGGATGACGAAGGCGGAGGATGACGAAGGCGGAGGATGACGTTGAGTGAGCGTTATC
>VGFD01000282.1 GCA_016868975.1 Armatimonadota bacterium
GCACGGTGCCCAGCCCATCCCCTGGACCCAGCCGTTGGCGAACCAGAACACGGTCATGGCGCCCACCGAGGGCAGGAAGCCGAAGAACAGGTTGATCACGCCGGAGAGGATGAGTCCGGTCGCCATGAAGGTGCGCGGGTTCGAGCGGTCCGACACGTTGCCCATCACGAACTTGCTGAGCCCGTACGCAATGGTCATGGCGGCGGCGATCGTCCCCACGTCGCCCTTTGACATGTGCATCTCGTTGATCAGCGACGGCTTGGCGATGCTGAAATTGCTGCGCACGAGATAGAAGCCGGCGTATCCGAAGAAGACGCTGAGCATCATCTGGAGACGGTAACGGCTGTACCACGGCTCGATCTGATCCGCGGGAAGTCGGTCCACAAAGGGGGCAGGCTGGTAGATTCGCGCGAGCATAAGGCCCCTATCATCCTCTTTTTCGGAGAAGAACGCAAGACGCAGGGAACGGGGCGCGCCGCGGGAACTCTCGCGCCATGAGATCGCTGCTGAGTCTTTCGCTGATCGTGCTGCTGGCGGCGTCGGCCGCGCTGGCCGCCCCCCAGAACAAGGTAGCCTGCGTGGCGCACCGCGGCGCCTCCGCGTATGCGCCGGAGAATACCCTGTCGGCCTTCCGCAAGGCGCTGGAGCAGGGCGCCGACTACCTGGAGTGCGACGTCCACCTGTCCAGCGACGGCGAGATGATGGTCATTCACGATACCACGCTCAACCGGACCACCAACGGCAAAGGGCGGGTAGTGGACCACACGGCGGCCCAGATCCGCGCGCTCGACGCGGGGTCGTGGTTTGGTCCCCAGTTCAAGGGCGAGCGCGTGCCGACCCTGGCCGAGTTGTTTGACCTCGACAACGGGAAGGTCGGCTTCGTGGTCGAGATCAAGAACGGGCCCATGTACTACCCGGGCATCGAGAAGAAGATGGTCGACCTCATCCGCAAGCGCAACCTGCAAGACCGGGTGATCGTGATTTCTTTCGACCACGCGGCGCTGCGCAAGGTGCACGAGATCGATCCGGGCATCACGACGGGCGCGCTGTACGACGCGAACATCCTCAAGTGCCACGAGATCGCCAAGAACGCCCACTCGGCATGGGTGGGACCGTCCTGGGAGCTGACTACCGAGGAAGCCGTGGCCGACGCGAAGGCGCACGGGGTCAAGATGAATTTGTGGACGGTGGACGATCCGGTGGTGATGAAGCGCTTCATCGATCTCGGGGTGAACGCGCTGACCACAAACAAGCCCGACGTGCTGCTCAAGGCCCTTGGCCGCTAATTGTTCGCCGCGATCTGGGAGCGAACGCGCCGATCCAGAACCTCGATTTCATGCCGTTTCTAGCGTGTTCGCCGGGTTCTGGGAGCGAACAAAAAAGAGCCCCCGCGCGAGGCGGAGGCACTAAGGGTCGGATGGCCGGTCTCAGTATCGACGTTTTTCGGGAATCAGCGCGGATCGATCCGCCGCTGACGGCGCGGGTGGAACAGGTTCCGACTCGCGTGGAGCGCCCTGGCCGCCGGCGCGAGCTGCTTCCACCAGCAGGCAATGCGGGTGGGATAGGCGGGTACCACCTTCCATCCTCGCATCGCGGAAACGAGGCCCATCGTCTTCGAGTCCATAAGCGATCCTCCCGGTAGGGTTTCCTGGGCGAAACCGCCCAGAAGTCTATTGCGCTCCAACAGGCTCGTCAGGGTGGAGCACGTCGGGGTCTGTCGTGGGCAGCCAGTCGCGCGTCATCATTAGGAGCACCCCGTGGTGTCGCCGCAGGTGTCGCACTTCAAGCACACGCCGTTGCGGATCAGCGTGAACGTGCCGCACGACTTGCAGGGGTCGCCTTCGTAGCCCTTGAGGCGCGCCTCGCGGATCTTGCCGGCCAGGGCGCTCTTGGGACGCTCGAGGGTGGCGGTGCCCGCGTGTCCGTTGCCGTTCACCGAGCCGTTGGGGTTGGACCCGTTGCGGTGGGCCGCGAAGCCCCGCGACTCGTGCGACTCGGTGGTGATGCCGGGGATGGCGCCGCGGATCTCCTCGCCGACTTCCTCGTCCTCGTACTCCGCATTTTCCGGCGCGCTCATCGCGTCGGCACGCAGGTCCTCGGGCTTCACCTGGACCAGGTCGGTGCGGTCCAGGTAGGTGAGCGCCAGCTCGCGGAACACGTAGTCGATCACCGAGGTGGACATCTTCAGGTTCTCGTGGCCCTGCACGATGCCGTTCGGCTCGAAGCGCGTGAACACGAAGGCCTCCACGAACTCCTCCAGCGGCACGCCGTACTGGAGCCCCAGCGACACGGCGATGGCGAAGCAGTTCATCAATGAGCGGAAAGCGGCGCCCTCGCGGTGCATGTCGATGAAGATCTCACCCAGGCTGCCGTCGGTGTACTCGCCGGTGCGGACGTACACCTTGTGGCCGCCGACGTGCGCCTTCTGCGTGTAGCCGCGACGCCGCGTCGGAAGGGTGCGCCGCCGCGCGATGTAGCGGTACACCAGGCGCTGCGCGATTTCCACCACCTCGCTGGCGTGCTCGCTCTCCAGCGAGGCCTCCAGCAGGGCGGCGGCCGCCTCGTCACTGCCCGCGTTGAGCGGCTGGCTCAGCTTGCAGCCGTCGCGGTAGAGCGCGTTGGCCTTGATGCCCAGCTTCCACGACAGCGTGTACGCAGTGTCGATGTCCTCGACGGTCGCCTCTGAAGGCAGGTTGATGGTCTTGCTGATGGCGCCGCTGAGGAACGGCTGCGCCGCCGCCATCATGCGGATGTGGCCCTCGGTGGAGATGTAACGCTGGCCCTTCTTTCCGCAGCGGTTCGCGCAGTCGAACACCGGGTAGTGCTCGATCTTGAGGTAGGGCGCGCCTTCCAGCGTCATGGTGCCGCACACGTACTCGTTGGCCTCCGCAACCTGCTCGCGCTTGAAGCCGAGCCCCTCGAGCATGTTGAACGACCAGTCGTTGAGCTGCTCGTCGGTGAAGCCGAGCACCCCCTTCGAGAAATCCTCGCCAATGGTGTACTTGTTGAAGGCGAACTGGATCTCGAACGCGTTCTGCAGCGCCTCTTCGACGCGGGCGATCACCTCGGGCGTGAAACCCTTCGTCCTGAGCACCTCGTGGTTGATGTGCGGGGCGCGCGCCAGCGTCTTGCGGCCCAGCGCGTAGGACGCGATGGCCTCGCTCTGCTCCTCGTTGTAGCCGAGCTGCTTGAGCGCGACCGGGATGGACTGGTTGATGATCTTGAAGTAGCCGCCGCCGGCCAGCTTCTTGAACTTTACCAGCGAGAAGTCCGGCTCGATGCCGGTGGTATCGCAGTCCATGATCAGGCCGA
This sequence comes from Armatimonadota bacterium, assembly GCA_016868975.1. Classification (GTDB taxonomy): domain Bacteria; phylum Vulcanimicrobiota; class Xenobia; order RGZZ01; family RGZZ01; genus VGFD01. The sequence goes on from VGFD01000282.1 coordinate 3,313, forward strand.
TGGTGCCGGTCGGCGCCAGCACGGTCACCTGCGCGTTGCGGAAGCCGTGCGCCTCGCCCAGCGCCAGCGCGCGATCCCAGGCCGCGTGGGCCGGCTGGAGGAACGCGTCCGGGCACAGCTTCTGGTCGATGCCCATCGGGTAGATCGACAGTCCCTCGTACTCGCCGCGTTTGGTGTCGTAAGCCGCGCGGCGGTGGTTGCGGACCACCCGCAGCATGGCGTCCTTGTTCGCCTCGTAGCGGACGAACGGCCCGAGCTGCCCGGCCATCTCCGCGCTGGTCGCGTACGACTCGCCGCCCAGCACTGAGGTGAGCGCGCCGGCGATAGCGCGTCCCTCCGCGCTGTCGTAGGGGATGGCCATCTGCATCAGCAGCGCGCCCAGGTTGGCGTAGCCCAGCCCCAGCGTGCGGTACTCGTAGGACTTCTGCGCGATCTCGCGGCTGGGGAACTGCGCCATCAGCACGCTGAGCTCGAGCACGACGGTCCACAGGCGGATGGCGTGGCGGTAGCCGTCCATGTCGAACTTGCCGGTCTCGGCGTCAAAGAAGCGCACCAGGTTGATGGAGGCGAGGTTGCACGCCGTGTCGTCGAGGAACATGTACTCGCTGCACGGATTGCTCGCGTTGATGCGGCCGTCCGCCGGGCAGGTGTGCCACTCGTTGATGGTGGTGTCGTACTGCACGCCGGGATCGGCGCAGGCCCAGGCCGCCTCGCACACGTCTTCCCAGAGGCGCTTTGCGTTGACCTTGCGGACCACCTTGCCGCCGAGCCGCGCGGTCAGCGACCACTCCTGGTCGCGCTCTACGGCGTGGAAGAAGTCGTTGCTCACGCGCACCGAATTGTTGGAATTCTGCCCGGCCACCGTCACGTATGCCTCGCTCTCATAGCCGGTGTCATAGATGGGGAACTCGATGGCGGTCGCGCCCTGCTGGGCGAGCTGGATGACGCGCTGGATGTAGTTGAGCGGCACCAGCGCCTTCTTCGCCTCGGCCACGGCGGCGCGGAGCCTCGCGTTCTCGCGCGGATCGAAGCGATCCTCTCCGTCGTTCCCATGGCACGCCGCGATCACCGCATTGAGGTGCTTCTGGTTAAGCTGCGAGCCGGTGACCAGGCAGGCCACCTTCTGCTCTTCGACCACCTTCCAGCGGACGAACTGCTCGATGTCCGGGTGATCCATGTCGAGGCACACCATCTTGGCCGCGCGCCGCGTGGTGCCGCCGGACTTGATGGCGCCGGCGCTGCGATCCCCGACCTTGAGGAAGGACATCAGGCCGCTGGAACGCCCGCCGCCGCTGAGCTTCTCGTTCTCCGCGCGGATCTTGGAGAAGTTGGTGCCCACCCCGGACCCGTATTTAAAGATGCGCGCCTCGCGCGTCCACAGGTCCATGATGCCGCCCTCGTTGACCAGGTCGTCGCTGACCGAGAGGATGAAGCACGCATGCGGCTGCGGGCGCTCGTAGGCGTTCTGGCTGCGGGTGAGCTGCTCGGTCTGGGGGTCCACGTAGTAGTGGCCCTGGGCCACGCCGGTGATGCCGTACGCGTGGTGGAGCCCGGTGTTGAACCACTGCGGGCTGTTCGGGGCGGCGATCTGGACGGAGAGCATGTAGGCCATCTCGTCGTAGAACGCCTGCGCGTCGGCGGCGCTGTCAAAGTAGCCGTAGCGCTCGCCCCAGGCGCGCCAGCAGCCGGCCAGGCGATGGAAGACCTGACGCGCGTCGGTCTCGCCGCCGGTGGAGCCGTCGGCCTGCGGGACGCCGGCCTTGCGGAAGTACTTCTGCGCGAGGATGTCCGTGGCGACCTGCGACCACGTGGACGGCACCATCACGTTCTCCATCTTGAAGACGGAAGAGCCGTCGGGATTGCGGATTTCGCTGGTGCGGGGCTCGAACGTGACGGATGCGTAAGGACTCTGGTCGGGCTGGGTGTAGTAGCGCTCGATCTGCACGGGGGACCCTCCTCGTCTTGTCTGCGAGTGCCCATCCGCGTGGGGAGCGGCCTCGGGGGGGCGCCGCGCCCCGGCTCGCAGCGACACCCGCAGCCGGTGTCGCATGGGACGCGGAGGGCAATCCGCGAGGCTCGCTCACGCTCACCTCTGCCACAACATCTTGTGGGTAAACCCATCATACTGCACTAGATGTAGTGTGTCAAGACAAAAATTCGTCCACATATCCACAGCCGCGCCGGTGCCGCGAAACCCGATTTCCGGGCACTCCGGGGTGCTCATCCACAGCGTTCTCCGGTCAATCCGGAGGCTTGCCCACATATCCACCGCGGTTTTCCGGATCCGGTCCCCAGGCCAGGGCGGTTGTCCGGCATCGCGCTCCGGAGACAGCGGCGCCCGGGCGACCTGTGGATGATCCGTGGACAACTCTGTGGACGCAGGGATCGGCGCCGCGCGCGGAGCAATCCCTCGGCTCGAAGGAGAACCGCACGATGCCTGAGCTAGATTCCCAGATGCTGACTCTGCTGGACGTCCGCGCCGCCATGGGCGCGCGGCCCATCATGGAAATGGACCTCCAGAAAGCGCGCGCGCTTGCGATCGCCGCGGCCTCGCTGCAGGGCGCGCCGGAGCCCGTCGCGTCGGTTGAGGACGTCAGGGCCGGCGACGTGCCGGTGCGGCTGTACAAGCCCACCCGCGCGGCGAATCTCCCCGTGGTGGTGTACTTCCACGGCGGGGGATGGGTGCGCGGCGGGGTGGCCAGCCACGATCCCGTGGTGCGCGCGATGGCCAACGCGGGCGGCTTCGCGGTGTGCTCGGTGGAGTATCGCCTGGCGCCCGAGCACCGCCATCCCGCCGCTGTCGAGGACGGCTACGCGGCCACCCGCTGGATCCACGAGAATGCCGCCTCGCTGGGGCTTGACCCCTCGCGGGTCGCCGTTGCGGGAGACAGCGCCGGCGGCCACATCGCGGCCGTCGTGGCGCTGATGGCGCGGGATCGCGGCGCGCCGCCGCTGGTCTTCCAGGCGCTCGTCTATCCGAGCACCGACGCGGCGGCTGACAATGAGTCCATGCGCGAGATGACCGATCCGCGGCTCCCGCTCACGCCAAACGAGGTCCGCTGGTACTGGGACGCCTACCTGGGCTCCGACGCGGATCGCGGCAGCGCGTACGTATCCCCGCTGCGCGCCGAAAAGCTCGACGGGCTGCCGCCGGCCCTGGTCATCACCGCCGAGTTCGACCCCATCCGCGACGAGGCCGAGGCCTACGCCGCGCGGCTCGAGGCAGCCGGCGTAACGGTCACGCGCACTCGCCACAGGGGCGTCACCCACGGATTTTTCGGCTACGCCGGCCAGATCAGCAAGGGCCGCGCCGCCGTGATGCAGGTGGCCAACACGCTGAAGCGGGCCTTTGAAACCGAAAAGCCGAGTGCCGCCGCCGGGCACCTCGCCGACGCGGTGTTCGGCTCGATGCCGGCCTCGTTCGACGTCCATTTCGAATAAACGAAGTTCATGAATCCGGCTCCCCGCCTGTGCCAGCGTGCCACCCGCAACAATTGGCCGTGGCAGCGTGCCACCCGCAAAGGTTGCGAGTGGCAAATTGCCCGCCGGATGCGGTGAGGGCACGATCCTCACCGGCCGGTTTGCTGGATGGGGCCTTTACCTGCTCAAGGGCAAGCCTGTCTTCCCTTGGAAACTTGTCGACCTCGGGTGAAGTGGGAGGGCAGTTCCCTCTCACCGTGGTTCGGGTGGACCCGTCCGAAACTGTCGCCCGAGGACGTCAAGCGGCTCGAAGAAGTTCAGCGAAACAACAAAAGCAGCGAGTAGGCCACCGTTGCGTCCGGCCCCACGCGCGGTTTATCGCGCGCGGGGCGGATGTG
>VGFD01000283.1 GCA_016868975.1 Armatimonadota bacterium
CCGGCTGCAAGACGGCGCTGGCCCCGAACGCCAAATTCTGCATGAACTGCGGGACGAAAGTACAATAGCCGTCAGCGATCAGCTTTCAGCCGTGATTGCTGGCCGCCGGTCTGCCCCGAATTGTAGCAATCCGCGTCCGGGTGCCGTATAATGGAAGCGTTCGCCGGGTTTGGGCGACTCGTGCCCCGGAGGTTTACAGCGCGATGCGTCTGGTTTCATTTGTCCTGGCAATGCTGTTGATGGCGGCATGCGCGGGCGCCGCCCAGGCCGGTCCCCGCTTTTCGGGGCGGTTGGTTAAACTGGACAGCGCCAAGCGGGTCGTCGTGTTCACACGCAGCGACGGCAAGACGTGCCGCGCGCTGGTACGCAAGGACGCGATCGTGAAGCGCCTGGGCGTGGACGCTCCGATGAACACTTTCCGCCCCGGCGACTACATCGTGGTGGAGATCGTCGGCCCGCTCAACGACGTGCCGCTCGACGCGTCCGCCCTGTACGACGTGCACACGGCCGGTCGCGCGCCCTCCGCCATCGGCTCCGCGCCGCACACCGAGCAGGGCGGATTTGTCACCGGCGGCGGCCCGGCCGCCCCCAGCATCGTCGGGCACCAGCCGGAGGCCGCGGTCATCGGCATCGGCGGCACCCAGGGTAACGTGCCGCTGGTGGGGCACTACGAGGTACACTCCAAGCCCGCCGAGCACGCCGGCCATCACGACGGCCCCGGCGTCGGCCCCTACGGTCCCAACACAAACGCGCACGGCACGCAGACCATCCAGATCAAGCCGGTCACCGAGCCGACCCACAGCGGGCCTTTCGTGGCGGCGCCCGCCCCGGCCGGCAGTCCGTACACGGCCCAGGTGATCGCGCAGGGCGGCGTATCGCAGCCGCAATCCAACGTCACCACGCCGCCGCCGGCGCCGCAACCGATTCCGCCGCCGGTGCAGCAGTATCCCACCGCGCAGACCTATCCCCAGCAGCAGGCGCCGGCCAACCCCAACGTGCTGATCAGCGGCGAGGACACGCCGGTTTCCAGCAACCCCTCGATGCCCGAGATCGTGAGCATGCAGGGGAACGTCTCCCAGGTGGTGCCCGCGCGGCGGATGTTCTACGTGCAGGCCCTGGTGAACGGAAAGCCCGCCCAGGTGGCGGTCATCGTGCCCCAGCAAGTGATGGTGATCTCCACGAAGTCTCAGCAGATGGTGGGCGTGGAAACTTTGCGGGTAGGCGATTTCGTCATGCTGCAGGGCATGCAGGGAATGGGAGGCGTCGTGGAAGCCCGCAAGGTTTTCCTGAACAACTAAGACGTGCAGACTGAATCCCTTAAGAAAAAGCTCCTGATGATGCTGTACTCCCTGGGCCTGATTGCCCTGGGAGGCATCATTTTGTACGTGCTGTCCTTTGTGCAGCACGCGCTCATGATGCTCTGCGCCGCAACGCTCCTCGCGTATTTGCTGGCGCCGCTGGTCATTATCTTCAATAATCCGATCACGCTGCTCATTCCCCGCTCCTGGGACGCGGCGCGGGGACGCGACCGCACTCCCGAGGCCTTTGTCCGCATTCCCGTGCTGCGCCGCGGACTGTCCTGGATGACCTCGCTGATGCTGGTATTTTTCAGCACGGTCACGCTGTTGGTTCTTGTCCTCTCTTTCGTCGTGCCGATTCTGATGCGCGAACTGCACAGTTTCGCCGAGCAGGGCATTCCGACCATCCAGGCGCAGTGGCGCAACTGGCTCGGGGCGTTCCAGCAGGTGCTGCTCACTTATCTCCCCAGCGAAGCGCAGGAAATGCTGCCCACGTATTTCAACTCGATGGGCTCCGAGATCGGTCATTGGGTTTCCGCTCAGCTCTATAAAATCGCGCCCATCGTGGGGCGCTTCGCGGGCACCGTGGCCACCATGTTCCTGGTTCCCATCATGACCTTCTACCTGCTGATGGACATCCATCGTCTCAAGTCGGGCTTCATGGCGCTTTTCCCGCGCGGCCGCCGCAGCGAGGTGCAGGCGCTGGTGAACAAGGTCGACTGGGTGCTGGGCCACTTCATCCGCGGCCAGCTGCTGGTGGCGCTCATCATCGGACTGAGCATCGCCGCGGTGCTGCACATTATCGGCGTGCCCTACGCGCTGGCCATCGGACTCTTTGCCGGCGTGCTCAACATGATTCCCTACATCGGCGCGCCGGCCGGCTTCGTCCCCGCGGTGCTGATGGCCGCCGTGGTGGGCGGCACGTCCATGGTGCTCATGGTCATCATCTCGATGTACTGCGTCCACCTGTTTGAAGGAAAGGTCGTGGTGCCCACCATCGTGGGTAAGAGCGTGGGATTGCCGCCGGTGGTGATCATCTTTTCCCTGATTGCGGGCGCGGAGATTGGCGGCGTCATCGGCATGCTGCTGGCGGTTCCGACCGCCGGCATCGTGCGCGTGTTCGCGCTGCACTACGTGGAGAAGCGCAACAAGGATGAACAGCGCGATCTCCGACTGCCGCGCGGCGACCCACACGCGGTCATGGAGGAGCGCCCGGCTCCGGTGGCCGCCGAAGCAAGATAGCAGGGGTCGGCACAGTTCGCGCCCGTTTCCAGCGTTTACCGCGTGTTCGTAAACACGCTCAAGCCGGTACGGTCAGCGCGTCGACCGTGGGATTTTCGGTCGTCCGCGCGCCACGAAACTGGACCGCCGCCTTGATGAAGTCGCGGAACAGGGGATGCGCGCGGTTGGGCCGCGTCTTGAATTCAGGGTGGAACTGGCAGGCCAGGAACCAGGGGTGATTGGCCACCTCGACAATTTCCACCAGGTTTTTCTCGGGATAGATGCCGGTGAATTTCAGGCCCGCCGCCTCCAGCGCCGGCCGCAATTCATTGTTCACCTCGAATCGGTGCCGGTGACGCTCCAACACCTCGTCCTTGCCGTATGCCTCATGCGCAAGAGAGCCGTGCTCCAGGCGGCACAGGTAGTTCCCCAGCCGCATGGTGCCGCCCATCTTGTTCACGCTATGCTGGTCGGCGATCAGGTGCACGACGGGGTACGGCGAATTCTCGTCCACCTCGGTGGAGTGCGCGTCCTTCCAGCCCAGTACGTTGCGCGCGTACTCCACGACGGCCCACTGCAAGCCATAGCAGATGCCGAGAAACGGCACGCCGCGCGTGCGCGCGTGCTCGATGGCGCGCATCTTGCCTTCCGTGCCGCGGCTGCCGAAGCCGCCCGGCACCAGGATCCCGTCCACACCGTCAAACAGTGAGTCGTCCTGGGCCTGTGCGAGATCCTCGGCGTCCACCCGGAAAATATCCACCGCCACGTTGTTCGCGGCGCCCGAGTGCTGCAGGGACTCGGTGATGGACAGGTAGGCGTCCTTCAGGTCGACGTACTTGCCGGCCAGCATGATGCGCACGCGGCCCTCGGGACGCTTGATGCGGCGCACCATCTCTTGCCACTCGTCAAGCTGCGGCTCGGTGCCCTCCAGGCCCAGCTTCTCGGTAACCAGCGTGCCCATCCCCTGTTTTTCCATGAACAACGGCACTTCGTAGATGCACTCAACGTCCTTGCTCTCGATGATGGCGCGCTCGTCCACGTCGCAATACAGGGCGATCTTGGCGCGCATCTCGCGGTTGAGCGTTTTTTGCGTGCGGCACACGATGATGTCCGGCTGGATTCCGATGGCGCGAATTTCTTTCACGCTGTGCTGCGTGGGCTTGGTCTTCAGCTCGGCCGCCGCGCCCAGGTGGGGAACCAGCGTGACGTGGATGTACAGGACGTTACGGTCGCCCACGTCTTTCTTGAACTGGCGGATGGCCTCCAGAAACGGCAAACCCTCAATGTCGCCCACGGTGCCGCCCACTTCCACCAGGGACACGTCGGCGTCCGACACTTCCGCGACCTTGCGGACCTCTTCCTTGATCTGGTCGGTGATGTGCGGAATCACGCGCACCGTGTCGCCCAGGTAATCCCCGCGACGCTCGCGGGAGATTACGGCGTGGTACACCTTCCCAGTGGTCACGTTGTTGGAGGCGCCGAGATTCTCGTCGATGTACCGCTCGTAGTGGCCCAGGTCGAGGTCGGTTTCCGCGCCGTCGTTGGTGACGTAGACCTCGCCGTGCTGGTATGGGTTCATCGTGCCGGCGTCCACGTTGATGTACGGGTCGAGTTTCTGGATGGTGACCCGCAGGCCGCGGCTCTTCAGCAGACGCCCCAGGGAAGCGGTAACGATGCCTTTGCCGATAGACGAAACCACGCCACCGGTAACGAAAATATACTTGTGCTGATGTGCCATGAGCGTGCGACCTTCCGATTACTCGTAGTTGAGGACGACGATGCGGGTGCGGGACGGCAGGCGCGCCAGATCGAGGTCGACGGCCATCGTCGAGGCGCGATCGACGTTGTCCATGCGAGTCAGAAATGATTCGAGGGGTTCCGTGGCGAGATCCATTCCCTCAATGCACGGCGTCTTGTAGTGCATCGGAAACACCAGGGCCGGCGTGAGCTGGTTGAGCACCAGGGCGGCCTCGGTCGGCTCCAGCACGCAATGCCCGCCCACTGGCAGGAAGAGCACGTCCACCTTCTCGAGGGCCGCGAGCTGCTGGTCGTTAAGCAGGTGGCCGAGGTCGCCCAGGTGCACGAAGTGGATGCCGTCCATGTACCAGTGCCAGATGGTATTGGGGCCGCGGCGGCGCCCGGAGAATTTGTCGTGGAAACTGGGCAGCCCGTAGAAGGTCAAACGCTCGCCAGTCCGCTTCACCGGAATCTCGTGCTCGACCGGAAAATTCGCGGTGCGCTTCACCACGTTGGGCGTCCCGCTGATCCGCCAGTCCGCGTTGTGATCGCGGTGTTCGTGGCTCACCGTGACGATGTCGGCGGCGAGGGTAGGAAACTCATATCGCAGGTTGCTGCCATACGGGTCGGTGATGAGACTGGTGCCCTTGTTGGAGCTTATGAAAAAGCACGAGTGCCCCAGATAGCGAACAACCATTCAGTAAAAACCTCTGTCTAGATCGGGATGGAAGGAGCCACCATCACTACCAGGCTCTTGTTCACCGCGATGAAGTCAAGGGTGTCGAGGGGCGCCTCGCCGGCCACCTCGTACACCGTGGCATTGGTGATGGGAATGAAGTCGCGCTCCTTGTTGATCTCGTCGAGCAGGCGCCCCCCTGGGACGACGTGCATCTCCCCCTCCAACCGATACGAGTTGGTCAGGAGAATGACGGGAATCTTCTCTTTCACCGCCCGTACGCCCATTCAGCTTACCTCCCTCGCAATTCAGACGGTTGGATCGTCTGCAAAGCCCCATACGGATCTCGCAGGGAAATTCCTTCAAGAAAACGCTGAGCAGCAGACGGCTGGCGTGGGGCCCGGGACGCGCCCGTCGTCCTCGCCCTGGGGGGAGGCACCGCCAGCGACTGTCGGCAGGCCGCGTCGCGGACGGGACGGTGGTGCAGCGGGTGGATGGCCACGTATGGGCTGTTGGCTTAGACGGCTGGCGTTGATTTCCCTGCAAGAACGGCTCCGGCCGCGCGAAACAGCCACCTCCAGGCGGCCACCTCGCCGGGTGGCTGGCGCAGCAAGGGCCGGGTCGCGTAGGCGCGGTTTAAATAAGTCACCATGCCAGGAACGTCGACCGGGTCCGCAAGCAAGGCCGCAATAAGGCCGTGCAGCACGGCGTCGTCGGGGGCCTCGAGCGCTGGCGGCGGCAATTCGGCTTGCTCCCTGGCCACCATCCGAAGGAAGCTGGCCGCGCGCCGCCGGGCTCGCGCGACCTCGTCCGTCTCTTCAACAGGCGCCTGATTCGTTGGCATCGCGCGGGGGAGCGCCGCCCAGGCGAGCCGGAGGTTCACGAACCCGGGCCCCGCTTTTTCGGCCTCAGCAACATCGGGGTGCTTCCGCAAGCGCTCCACAAGTGTGTCCGCGTGCCCGCCGCCGCCACGCAAGGCAAGCGGGGTGGACAGGTGCCAGCAGGGTTTGCGAGGACGCACGAGCAGGGGCGCCTGACAAGGCAGCCCGAGTCGTGCGGCCTCCCTGGTCAAGAGGTCCTCCAGCGAATCGCGGACCTCGCTCAGGGCGGCGGCTCCAGGGTGACCTTCACGGTGCGCCTGGTCTGGCCCAGCGCCCAGACCACCACCTCGATGGTGTCTCCCGACTTGTGCCGCCCGAGCACCGTCTTCAGATCGCCCACCGTGCGGATCTGGGTGCCGTCCGCCTCGGAGATCACGTCGCTCTTCTTGATGCCGGCGGTGGCTGCCGGCCCGGGGTTGGTCACGCTCTTCACCAACAGCCCCGACTTGATGCGCCAGCCGTACGACTCCGCCATGTCGCGGGAAACTTCCTTGACTTCGACGCCGAACCACGCGGGCGCCCCGACAGGGGGGGCCACTTCCTGCTGGCTGACCAGCTGCTGGGCCACCTTCAGCGCGTCGTTGATGGGGATGGCGAAGGCCAGCCCCTGGGCGTGCGGATACTTCTGCGTGCCGGTGTACACCAGCGTATTGATGCCGATCACCTCGCCGTTGGAGTTGATCAGGGCGCCGCCCGACGAGCCCGGATTGATGGCGGCGTCGGTCTGGATGAGGTTCTTGTAGTACGTGTTCATGGCCTGGACGTCGCGCCCCACCGCCGATACGGTGCCGATGGTGACAGACCACGAAAAGCGCAGCGGGCTGCCGATGGCGATGGCGGTCTGGCCCAGCTCGATCTTGTCGGAGTTCCCGAAGCGGGGCACCGGCAGCTCCTTCGCCTCGATCTTGAGGATGGCGATGTCGCGCTCCGGGCTCGACTTCCAGACCCGCGCCGAGAACTTCTTCTGGTTCGCGAGAAAGACGGTTATGCGCTGGGCGCGCTTGACCACGTGATAGTTGGTGAGAATGAAGCCGTCCTTGCGCAGCACCACCCCGGAGCCGATGCCGGGATTCTTCGAGGTCCGGTTGCCGGTCTCGATCTTGACCACCGACGGCTTCACCCGCTTCACGGCGTCGATGTTCTGCTGCTCTTCGGCGCTGCGCGCCAGGGCCGCGCCGCCGCTCAACCCGAGCAGCACGGCCAGCATCCAGAGGACTTTGTGCTGCACGATCACCACTCCACGCGCTGGACACCGTGTCCGTGCAGCTCGCCGATGAGGAGGGTGC
>VGFD01000284.1 GCA_016868975.1 Armatimonadota bacterium
CTGGTTGACCGTCCCTGGCGGGACTCGAGTCAGCGGTCGGCTCGCCTCCCAACCTGCTGCCTCCGGCGGACTCCTCTGGTTGACCGTCCCTGGCGGGACTCATAGCACCACCACCGCCTGGGTTTTCACGAGCACGGAAACGTCCGTCGCAACGGTCAGGCCCATGCGGTGGAGGGCGGCGGGCGTGATGTGTCCCCACAACATCGCGCCGCCCTGGCACCGGACGCGCACGTACACTTCATGCCCTTCCTCGACGAGCTCCACTACCCGCGATTCAACGACGTTGCGCGCGCTGACTTCTCCGGTGGCGCCCCGCGCGAAGATCACGTCCTGGGCGCGGATGCACAGGTGCAGCACGTCTCCCGGCTGGCGCCGCCCCTGGTAGGGCACCACCAGCGGCTGTCCTTCGCCCAGATCCACGCGGGTGATGCCTTCCGCGGCGTCCGAATCCAGGACCGGCAGGCGGAGCACGTTGTCCACGATCGCGCCAAGCCGCGCCGCGCCAGGCGCGGTGAGCACCTGGGAAGGGGGGCCCTCGCCCACCACCGCGCCGCGATCGAGGAACACCACGTGGTCTGCCAGGGTCAACACTTCCTCCTGGTTGTGCGTCACGTACACGCAGGGGGTCTCGTAGCGCGCCTTCACTTCCGCGACGTAGGCCATCACGCGGCGCCGCAGGGGCGCGTCCAGCGCTGAAAGCGGCTCGTCGAGCAGCAGCAGGGACGGGCGGGAGAGCAGGGCGCGCCCCAGCGCCACGCGCTGCCGCTCGCCACCGGACAGGTGGGCAGGCATGCGGTCGACCAGCGGTGCGATCTCGAGGAGACGGGTGACCTCGTCGAAGGTATCTTCCCGCATGCCAAAGGTCAGGTTGCGGCGCACGTCGAGATGGGGAAACAGGTCGCCGTTCTGGGTGACGTAGCCAATCTTGCGATCCCGCGTGGGAACGTTCCGGCTGGCGTCGAACACGGTTTGCCCGCCCAGGCGGATGTGGCCTTTTGCGGGCGTGCGCAGTCCGGAAAGGCAATCGAGCAGCGTCGTCTTTCCGCAGCCGGAGGGCCCGAAAACCGCCGTCCAGCGGGCGGTGGATTGGAGCCGCACGCGAAGGGCAAAATCTCCGGCCTGCCACACGAACTCGGCGTCGATCACCGACGCGCCGCGCTCCACGCGGTCGCGTTCACCAGCAGCAGCGCCGCAAAGCTGATGCCCGCTGAAATCCACACCAGCGCGCGGGCCGCACTGCCCATTGAGTCGTCCTGCATGTACAGGAAGACGGCGCTGGGGATGGTCAGGGTCTCGCCGGCGGTCATCCCCGCCACGACGATGGTGGCTCCGAACTCGCCCAGGCTTCGCGCGAACGCGAGAACCGCGCCCCCCGCGATGCCGCGTCGGGCAAGCGGGACGGTGACTTCCGCGAACACCTGCCACTCGTTTCGCCCGAGCACGCGGGCCGCGTTTTCCAGCGCGGGATCGACGCCTTCGAGGGCCACCCTGGTGGTCCACACCGCGAGCGGCACGGACACGACGACCGCCGCGGCCACCGCCGCCCACCACGTGAACGCGAGACCGAGCCCGCCGAGGGGGCCGCGACGGCCCAGCACGTCGAGCAGGAGATATCCCGTGACAACCGGCGGCAGCACGAGCGGGAGGTTCACCAGGGAGATCAGCAGGCTCTTCCCGTGATTGGCCGTGCGCGCCAGGACCCAGGCGATGCCGACCGCGAGGGGCACCACGATGAGCGTGCTGAGCGCCGAGACGCGCAGGGACAGGAGGATCGGGCCGAGGATTTCCGACGAGATGGTCACTCGGGACCCGATTGGAACGGCGCCAGCCCGTGGGCGCGGGTAAGATCGCGGCCGCTGGATGAAGCGAGGAAGGCGAGCAGTCTTGCCGCACCATCGGGGTTGGTGGCGTGCCGCGCTATCGCGGCCGGGTACACGATGGGGGCGTGCGTGCTGGAAGGGATGCGCGCCACCCGGCGAAGATGCGCGGCGTCGCTGCCGTACACGATGCCTGCATCCACCTCACCGCGCCGTACCCAGGAGGCCACCACCCGCGCGTCCTTGCCGTAGATCAGGCGCCCGCGCAGCGCGTCCCAGAGGTCGAGCGCAAGAAGGGACTGCTTTGTGTAGGCGCCCAGCGGCACCGTCTCGGGCTCGCCGATGGCGATCCGCTCCGCGTAGGGAAGATCCTCCAATTTGTTGACCTTGCTGCTCTGATCGGGTGGCGTGACCAGCACCAGAATGTTGCCGAACAGGTCCTGGCGCGAGCCCGGGCGGACCTGTCCGGCCTGCTCCAGCGAATCCATGGCGCGGACGTCGGCGAGGATGATGAGGTCGGCGGCGGCGCCTTGCTCCACCTGCCGACGCACTTCCGAGGAAGCGGCAAACTGGCAGACAAGCCGAGGGTCGGTGAAGTGCGCGGACACGTCTTGCAGCAGTGACGAGAGACTCGCGGCGGCCAGGACGTGTACTGAAGGCGTGGTGGGTTGCTTCGCGCAGCCGGCCGCCCAGAGGAGAAGGACTGCCAGGAGCGGCAGGGCGCGAAGGGTCAAGGCGTGTCGTGGCCCTTCGACTCGGGATGCTCGCGGGCCAGGAACTCCTCCACGAAGTGGTGCAGGCGGGCGGACGCGGCCGAGTCGGGCTCGACAAACTTGATCCCGCTGATGTAGCGGCGCGTGAAGTCGAGATCCTGGTCCTTTTCCCACATGACGCGGCCGGTAAAGACGAGGCTCTCCCTGTCGGAGAGATGAAGCGTGATGGGGACGTCGGCGTCGGTAGGCAGCTTCGCGTCGGTAAGCACGCGCATGCCGTGTCCTCCCAGGGTCAGCCCGAGGACGTGCACGAACCGCGCGCCCTCAATGTCGCACTCCACGTCGCCGGGACTGAGGCGCGCCTCGCTGCGGCGGTCCTCTTCACTGGACGCGGACGAATCGGCAGGTTTCACGGCGCGGGCTCCTTTCGCTGTTGGGAGATGGGCTGTTGGGAGATGGTGAACTCTTCGAGGATGGGCTGGTCCTTGTCGACCGCCAAAGTAAGGGAAAGGGCGCCGAGCGCCTGCGCCTTCTCCCCCGAATAGGCCAGCACGGTGCCGCCTTCCCGGCCGGGTTGCGGGTCCGGCGACGAGTTGTGGGCGCCGAGGATGCAGTCGATGCCCTTCACTTCGCGGGCGAGCTGGCGGTCTTTTTCGGGGCCGAGGTGGGACAGCACAAGGACCACGTCAGCCTCTCGCCGCAGAATTTGCACCGCGCTCAGGGCGGCGCCCAGATATTCGTCGGCCGCACAGGTGAGCCCGGTGATCCCCACGTTGATTTCGCCGGCGGTGAGAATCACGTAGGGACGCAGGTTGGGCAGCTTGAGATTGGCGCACACCACCGGGAAGCGCGCCTCGCCGGCCCGCCGGGAGAGAATCTCAGGGCCCCAGGTGAGGTCGTGCTCGCCGACCCCGGCGGCTGCGTAGCCCAGGGTGTTCATGATCTCGATCATGGGCTCGCCCTGGAAGTGGTCGCTGATCCGCCCGCCGCGGGCCCAGCCCCCGGCGTCGAGCAGGAGGGCGTGCGGCCGCCCGCCTCGCGACTGGCGCGCGACCGTGGCGAGATACGCCATGGCCTCTACCTGTCCGCTGAGGTCCGCGGTGTGGAGAATATGGAGGGTGCGGCCGCCCGGCTCCAGCGTGGTGTCCCCCAAATTGGTATGGTTATGGGCTTGAGCCGGTTTCGGCGTCGGTCGGCCGCTTCCCCCCTGAGTCGTGTTGCATGCCAGGTCGCGACGCGCTATACTGAAGGTAGGATTCAGCCAAGATCGGCGTGGTGATGCTCATGTGGCGCATGTTGCATATCGCCTGGGTGGCTGCCTGGCTGCTGATGCTGGTGGCGGTTTCCTACTTCTCGTACCACGCCGCGCTCGACAGCACCGAAGCCGGCCGCTGGCCGGACGCCGTTCCCGACGCCCTGGCCCTGACCCTGTTCTTCACCCTTGCGATCACGGGCGCACGCCACTTGATTCGTGTGTTTCGCTGCCACTCGCTGCGGGATTGGCTCCAGCGGGGGCATACCTTTCTTCTGTAGGCCAGGGTTCCTCGAGATTGGCGGGCCTGTGCTTCTACGGGCCCGAAGTTGTGCGGGTCATTCCTAACCTGTCAGCCCGACCCTCATTTGGTGCGGGGCGCGCTTGACACACCCGGAGCCTCTGCTATAATACGACAGTATTTCGGGGTGTAGCGCAGCCTGGTTAGCGCGCTTGCTTGGGGTGCAAGAGGTCGGGAGTTCAAATCTCCCCACTCCGACCAACGACCAACGGCGCGCAGGCGCCGTTTCGTATTTTACGGGCGAATTTTCCGATGATTTTTTGCCGGCCAGCGACCGTTGCGAAAAATGGGTTAACCACGCAATGCATGGTAATATTACCACGCATTGCGTGGTTAACCGTGCAAATGGCGGCAGTCTGGTCCGGGCCATGCAAGCCTGCCTGAACAAAAAAGAAGCGGAGGCCGAGTCCGGCCTCCGCTTCTTTTATTTGGGCGTATCGTCGTGATACTGCCCGTCGTCCCCGCGGACCATCTTGCGCAGGCCGCTTTTTTTCAGGCGCTCGCGGGAGAGGCCTTCGCCCATCACGTGCCCCTGCACCACGTTCACGCCGGAAATGATGCGCTGCACCGGCTGGCCGCACTTCGGGCAGGCCTCCAGCCGCGGCTCGTCCATGCCGTGCGTCACTTCAAAGGTGTCGCTGCACACCGTACATCCGCCCTCAACCTCTCGCGCGCGATACGCGTAAATGGGCATCGTTAGACTCTCCCTTTCACCAGGGCCGCTTGATCCAGCGGGTCACGTGGTACCCCGAGCGGGTCGGTTTCACCGCCGCGAAGCCGCTCTCCACCGAAGGCTTTCCCAGGCGACGGATTTCCACCACGCAGGTGCCGTCATCCTGGGCCGCGAGAAAGCGCCCGATCCACCCGTAAGCCTCGCGGTTGGGCGTTTGCCAGACGAACGTGCCGGTCCCGTACGGCTCCTCCTGCAGCACGCCCTCGCGCGCGAGCACGAACTCGTCGGAGGTCCAGCGCAGCATTCGCAGGACCGGGACCCCCGCGCGCGTTCTCCCGACCTCCGCCACCAGCACGAGGCCCGGATCCGGCCCCACGTCGCCGAGGACTTCGAGCGGCGCCCGCTGCCCCTGCTTGAGCGAGAAGGTCAGGGGATCCGGCAGGGAACTGGCCCGCGACCGCGTCGCGGGCCCTTCCCACAGCGTTTGCGAGCGGTCGCTCACCACCACGAGACGCGCGATCTCGGCGGAGGACGCGTCCCCCACGGCCTGGAGTTGGACCGTGTCGTCGCGGCCGTTGCCGTCGACGTCGGCGCGCAGTCCCTGGACAATTTCTCCGTCGCGCCAGCTCGCGTTGTAGCGGAAGGATGCGAGCACTTCGTCGAGTGACTTCAGGGCGGCGTCATAGCCGTTGTCGGCCCCGCCCGCCGCCATGCGCTCCTCCTGGAGGCGCAGCAGGCTGGCCAGCAGGGGCCCGGCCCGGTCGACCCGCTCCAGGCCGGCCGCCTGACCGCGGATGAACCCCGCGGCCGCGGCCAGCTCCTTCCAGCGGGCCGCCTGCTCGGCCCCGTCCTGCGAGGATTTTCGCAGCCGCGCGGCCGCTTCGTCGATGCCCTTGTTGAGCCCGACGACAATTTCCACGGCTTCCATCGAGGGGGTGCCGGTTGCCGCTCGCGCGACCATCGAAATCACCAGCAGCAGCGCAATCGTCAAGCACAAGCGAAGCATGCTGAGCAATGCGCTGCCGCCGCCCTTAATCCTCCCGGAGAGCGGCGAAAACGCCGATCTCCGATCAAAAGTACGGACCGGCCGCGCGGAGGACGTCCAGAGGGCAACCCCCCAACAAAAAAAGATTTCAAACGGTCTGAAATTCAGGATTGGCGCAGCGCCGCCAGAATAAAGAGGAGGGAAATTCCTCGCAAAATTCAATATACCGGGCATGCTGGACGCGCTTCTGCCCGGACTCATGGCCGGGCACAGTCTCGACGTGGACGCCGCTCAAGCGGCCATGGAGCACATGATTTCGGGCGACGCGCCGGCCGCCCTGATCGCCGGATTCCTGGTGGCGCTGCGCATGAAGGGTGAAACCGTTGCGGAGCTGACCGGCTGCGCGCGCGCCATGCGCGCCGCGGCCCTGCCGGTGGAACCCCGCATGAGACCCCTGCTCGACACCTGCGGGACCGGTGGCGACGGCGTGGGCACGGTGAATATCTCCACGCTGGCCTCCCTGGTGGCGACGGCGGCCGGCGTGCGGGTGGCCAAGCACGGCAACCGCAGCGTGTCGTCGCGCTGCGGCAGCGCTGACCTGCTGGAGGCGCTGGGCATCTCGCTCACGCTCGGGCCGGAGGAGGTCGCACGCTGCGTGGACGAGGTCGGCATCGGCTTCATGTTCGCGCCCCGCTACCATCCCGCCATGAAACACGTCGCGGAGGTGCGGCGCACGTTGGGGGTGCGGACGCTGTTCAACCTGATCGGGCCACTGGCCAATCCGGCGCGCGTGGAGTACCAGGTGATGGGCGTCTTTGACGGCGATCTGGTGGAGAAGATGGCGGAGGCGCTCCAGGGGCTTGGAGTGCGCCGCGCACTGGTGGTCCACGGTCACGGAGGGCTCGACGAGATCGCGCTGAGCGGCGTCACCCGCGCGGTGCTTCTGGACGACGGGGGACGTCGAGTGTTCACCATCGATCCCCAGACCCTTGGCATGGCGCTTGCGCCCCTGGAAGCCCTGGTGGGTGGCGACGTCGCGGACAACTTGCGAATTGCCAGCCGCGTCCTCGACGGCGGAGATGGTCCGGTGCGGGATGCCGTCGTCATAAACGCGGCTGGTGCCTTGCTGGCGGCGGGCGTGGTGGAAGATCTCTCCGAGGGAGTGGAGAAATCCCGCGCCGCGCTGGGCTCCGGCGCCGCCCGGGAGCGACTCCAGGCGTGGGTCGAGATGAGCCGTAAGTTAACAACCTGTTAACATTGGAGGTTCGCCGGCCCGTGCT
>VGFD01000285.1 GCA_016868975.1 Armatimonadota bacterium
GGTCTTGTCCGATGGATCACTTCATGCGCGGGGTCCGTCTAGCGGGGGCGTGTGTCCGTCGTGTGAACAAAGTTGCGGGTTGAAGCGCTCCAGATGCCGTGGCCGACCGCGTCCCTCAACCGCGGGAATCGGTGCTGACGCCTCGACTGTCGACCGCTTTGGTCGCCCGGCGGCCGGTGGGTTCGGCAAGCGAACCTGATCTCGCCATGGTGGACTGCTGTACATTTCGATTGTCCTGGAGGCGGCGCCATCCGGGGTGCGATGGCCGTGCTCCCAACTCTCTACCGTCCTGGTTGAAACACCGATCAATCGACCGAACTCCGCCTGGCTCATGTTCAGGTCCTCACGGATCCGCTTGATGTCCTGCCCAGAGTAGTCGGGGGGAGCCTGCACTACGAACTTGCGCGTGACAAGCTCCAGCTTTCCTTCACGCCAGG
Source organism: Armatimonadota bacterium (assembly GCA_016868975.1). Classification (GTDB taxonomy): domain Bacteria; phylum Vulcanimicrobiota; class Xenobia; order RGZZ01; family RGZZ01; genus VGFD01. The sequence goes on from VGFD01000285.1 coordinate 438, forward strand.
CGTCGATATCGTCCTCGAACTTCTCCAGCCGTTCTGCCCTGGTCAATTTCTTCATCCGTGCTTCCTCCTTGCCAGCTCGTCCCGAAGCGCTTTTCCCTGTCGTTCATGGCTCGCGCTCCTCACAAATTCACCATAGGGATGCGTGGATGCGAGGTCACGCGCCGCCCTCGTCGTCCGTGAGCTCAGCCAGGGCGTAACTGGTGCTGCGCCCACCTTCGGGGTTGCGGACGAGCAGGCCCTGATCGACCAGGGTCGTGATGTCGCGCAGGGCCGTGTCCTGGGACGATTTCGTGAGCTTTGCATATTTCGTCGTGGTCAGCTTTCCTTCGAAACCGTCGAGCAGGCGGTTGAGCACGCGGTGCTGGCGCTCGTTGAGCGGGACCGCCACGAACCGCTTCCAGAATCTCGCCTTGAAGAGGACCGTGGCAAGCGTGGCGCCGGCGTCCTCGACGGCGCGGCCCAGGCACTCGACAAACCAGCGCATCCACGCCGTGACGTCGAGCGTGCTCTTCTGCGTGTGCTCGAGAACGTCGTAGTACGCATTGCGCTCCTTGCGGATCTGCGCCGACATGCTGTAGAAACGCTGCGGGCTCCCCTCGCTGCAAGCCAGCTCCATGTCCGCGATGGTACGCGCAATCCGACCGTTGCCGTCATCGAACGGATGGATGGTGACGAACCAGAGGTGCGCCAGCGCCGCCTTCAGAACCCCGTCCATCTCGGAGACACCGTTGAACCAGCCGAGAAAGACGCCCATTTCGCGACCAAGTCGGGACGCGGCGGGCGCCTCGTAGTGGACGCGCTCGTGTCCAATCGGGCCGGAAACCACCTGCATGGGACCGGAGCGATCGTCGCGCCAGACGCCCACGCGGATCCGGGCCATACCGCTGCGGCCGCCGGGAAACATCGAAGCATGCCAGGCGAAAAGCCTCTCTTCAGTCAGCGGCCGGTCAAAATGGCACGTCGCGTCGAGCATCATCTCCACGATGCCCTCGACGTTGCGGTCGGCCGGCTGAAGCCCGCCGATGTCCATCCCCAGGCGGCGCGCAAGGGAAGAGCGAACCTGCCCGGCATCGAGAAGCTCCCCTTCAATCTCGCTGCTCTTGAGCACGTCCGCGGTCAGCGTCTCGAGCACCGCCTCCTGGCGCAGGCGGAAACCGAGAGACTCCATCTGGCCGATCAACCGCCCCTGTCGGAAGCGGACCTCCGCGAGCAAGTCCGCCAGTTGCGCTTCACCCCACGTGAACGCCGGCCAGTCCGGTTGTTCATGGATATACATCCTGTTCTCGGCACCTTCCGCAGGCAATTTTATCGCAGAGCAGGCCGGAAAGCAAGACATTCACCGCACATTATGCAGCGAATAAGAGCCCTGATCACCGCGAGCGCCCGACGGCGACTGCCTACAGCGGCTTGCTGGTCCAGACCACCGAGATCTGGTAATTCGTGTCACCCGAGCGCGCGCTCCACTGGGCCTGGCCTTGCAGCGTGCCGGAAGGCGTGACCCACTGGGGACGGCGGAAGGTGAGCGCGCCGGCCAGGGCGTTCTGCGGGGCGTACGAAGTGGCGGGCATTTCCTCCGGGCGGGCGCCGATAATGACAAATGGCGCCCATCCCACGGGCATCTGCGTGGTCTGGGTCTTGCCATTTTCGTCGTAGCTGTGGCGCTCGATGGCGAAGGTGTCATTGGTGGCGCCGGGCCGCACTCCGTTGCCGTGCACCACCAGCCGGTAGCGGGCGCGCGTCGGGCCGTCCGCGAACAGCACCACGCTGACGTTCTCCAGGCCGCCCGGAAACGCGCTTGAGGGGCGGTCGCACGGGAACTTCTTGTTGAAGGCGTAGTACCAGCGATCGCGCCCACCTTCCCTGATATCCACGCCCGACGCGTGCCCCACGCCTTCCCACGTCCCCTGGCGCGCCACGTAGGTGGTGGTGCCGCGCTGCGACCACACCGGATAGAGGCGCGGAATGACAAAGCGCCACACGGCTTCGCCTTCCGCCTTTCCCCGCGCGCCATTGGTGGTATACGACACGCGCGCCACGAGCCGCAGCGACGAATTCGGCGCCAGCGCCGGCGAGGCTTTCACGGTGGGGATGTCGGTAGGCGTCACCGGCGTCGAGGGCACGGGGATCTCCACCGTCGGGCTCGGGGATTGCGTCGGGCTCACCGAAGCGGCTGGGCTCGGCGACTCAGACCCGGCCGCGGAGGGCGACGGCGTCTGCGCGCCGGCCCCTCCCATCATGAACAACAGCAGACATCCCCAGATCAAGGCGAGTGCGCGTGCGATCCGCGCGCCGAAAAGTGTCACGCGAGGGAGGTTCGGCGAGCCGGCATGGGTCCCCCCCCAAAGATCGGACGGAGGGGCGACCTTCAGCGCTGTGCCAGCGTGGGCAACGGCGCGCGTGCCTTGCCGAGGAATTCGGGACCGAAGCGCGGGTTGATGCAGACGTGGACCAGACCGCCCGGCAGCCGCCGCTTGTAGATGCGGTCAAACAGCCAGTCCTCGTTGAGAATCTGGGACAACACCGGCTGCGTGTCGGCCACGTCCACCGCGATGCCCTCCGCGTGCGTCAGGTCGTCGTGCGCGGCCAGCACCGAGAGCGGCAGCGGCTTGCCGGTGCGCTGCTTGAAGCGGCGCTGCACGGATGCGAGGTAGCCGGCCAGCTCGGGCGTCACGGACATCTTGCTGCCCTTGAGCGTCACGCGCTTCTCGCTGCGGAACCCGGCCGTTTCCACCGTGTCATGGTGGCCGCGATATCGATCCAGCAGCGCGTATAATTCACGTTCCGTGGCGTAATACCCGACCAGCGCGCCGGTGCACTTCCACACGTAGATGTCAGATTCGTCGCCGAGCGCCTCGCTGCGGTTGCCGTCGTTGGTCACGTCGCCGTCCATGGTGCGCAGCCCGTTGAGCATCTCGCGGCACCGCCTGTCGTTCCACAGCGTCACGAAGGTGATCTTGTTGCGCTTGATCGCGGTCAGCAGCGGACCGCGGTTGCGATAGGTGAAGGTCGCGCCCTTCGGATCGACGCGCCGCAGGTAGTCGCGCAGCAGGTCGTCGTTGTTGGAGATGCCGTTGTGGTACGCGGAAATCGCGAGATCGGGGCGGCCTCCGTACGCGTCCAGCAGCATGCGCATGAAGACCACGCTGTCCTCGATATTGCAGGTGGGCACGACGCGCTCGTCCCTCTGTCCGGCGGCCTTCGCCAGCTTTGCGTGGCGGGTGCGCAGGTCCACGGTGGCCGACATCTGGTTGAGCTCTTTGCCGGCGGCGCGCAGCAGGTGGTGCAGGGAGTGGTCGTTGGGCAGCATCGCCTTCGCCACCGCCGCCAGCATGCGGCACAGCGCCGCCGCCGCCTTCAGGTCGCGCACGGCCTCGACGTAATAGCCGTGCGCGGCTTCCACGGCCCCCTGGGATATCTGGCCCACGCCGACACACGCCGCCCAGGAGGTCGTGTTCACGTGCCCGCCGTTCTCCCAGGTCATGATCGAAATGGCCATGCTGAAGGGCACGTTGTAGCGGGCGCACACCCGCGCGATCTCCTGGTGGTACTGCTTGATCAGCCAGACGTTCTGCTCGAAGTGGTGCATGCGGGTCTCGTGAAAGACCACGTGAAAAAAGGCCAGTGTCTCGTGCAGCGCCTGCTCGCGCTCGGCCTTGCTGCAGTGCGCGAAATTGTCGTCGACCGCACGCAGGGCAAGCTCGACCTGCCATTCGGGGTACTTTTGCTTGTAGAAGTCTTCCAGCTGTGAAGCAGCGGACGGCCGCGCCGCCAGCAACGCGCACAGCACGACGACAACCAGCGTCGCGACGCGCATACGACTAGCCCACTTCCAAGTCTCGATTCATCTCATTGTCTCACACATCCAGGCCATCGCCAAGACCTCCTGTGGACGAGCGCTGGCGGCGGCGTGTTCCTACCAGACCCAGTGGCCGCGGACCCACACGTAGCCCCACGGGCGCCATCCCCAGTGGCCCGGCACCCACTCGGCGTTGCCCTGCGGACGCACCGCCCAGGCGCCCGGCAGCCACACCCACTGGCCGTTCTGCCAGTGCCAGCGGCCCGGCACCCAGGTCACGTCGGGGCCCGGCGCGGGGGTCATCATCTCCGTCCTGGGGGGCGGCGGCGCGTTCGGGGAAATGGTCACCGTGGGATTGGGATCGCACGCCTGCACCACGTTGGTCGGCTCAGGCGGCGGCACGGTGGGCGTCGCGTTCTGCGCGGACGCGGGCGCGGCGATCAACAGCAGAAGAAGAAAGACGAACAGCCTGCTCATGGGAATAGACCCCCTTCGTGGATAAGACTCGACTTGCGACAGGCTGCAACAGGTGTCCTGCGTAAGACACAACGTCACCTGAAACGTCACCTGAAAAACGTCTTCTAAAGGAGGAATGCGATGCCCAAAGACCTGCGAACGGCCGTGAAGGATTCGTTTGACGCGCTCGACGAGGACGAGCTGAAGTTGATCACCCTTGCCATGCTGCACGGCGTGCCGATCCGCCAATTGGCCTCGGGGAAGGCGGCGGACGACGCACAGGCGAGGATGATCGGCGCGCTCAAGAAACTGCGCGCGGCGCTCGATGGTGCGGGGTGCGCCGTGGCGCAGCTGAGGTGATCGAAGGGGCTACGCGCTGAAGCCGTCCACGAACTTGCGCCAGCCGTCCGGCGCGGCGCTCTGGTCGAAGGTGCCCAGACCGGCCTTCTTGTAGTGCGGGGCGTTTTCCATCTTCTCGAACTTGCCCGGAAGCTGGATGCTCACGCCGCCGGCCTTCTTGTAGCGATCGGAAATGTGGCTGGCCACGACGGCCTGGTTGAGCGCCGACAGCACTTCGCCGGCCACCTTGCGGATGTCCGCGGCGCGCGGTGAGAAGACCGCCTGGCCCCAGCGCTGCTGGACCTTCGCGTGGATGGGCCCGAAGATCTTGCGGTCGGGCATGTCGACCTGGTTGCCCTGGTAGATGGCGTCCAGGCGCTCGCAGAAATCCTTCAAGTCGCCCATCGCCAGCGTTTTGCGCATGCTCTTGAACAGCGGGTGCTTGGGATACTGCTCGGCGCCTTTCACGGCGCCCTCGATGAACTCCTTGCGGCCGTCCTTCACCTCGTCGGCCAGGACGAGTCCGAGCCTGTCGACCGCGGCGACCAGGGCCGGAACTTTCGCGTTGTCCACCAGCACCAGCGTCTCGGCGGAAGGGTTCATGCTGGGCGTGCCGGGCGCCGGCTCCATGGCCCGCGACTCCTCGATCAGCTTCGTCCCCAACTCCCTGGGGGTGAGCGCCTTGCCCGCGTTGTGGGCGGCGGTGTTCTTGAGAATCTCGCCGATGACGCCGGCCGAGACCGTCTCCTCGGAGAGGACCGAGTAGCGAGAATAGGAGGACGTCGCGGCGAGCGCCTCCAGGTTGCCCTGCAGGCAAGACTCCAGCAGCACGATGTCGGCCGGCTTTCCGGCGGCCTTCGTGGTGTCTTCGAGAACCTTCTCGTAGGCGCTGAACGGCAGGCCCGCGCTGTAGCGGTAGCCCAGGCCGTGGCCCATCATGTGCACCACGGTGGTGCCCGACGGATACGCTTTCATGTTGTTGATGAGGAACTTGCTGATGTCGTTGGGATCGCGCATCTTGGGCAGGTCGCCCTGGCTGACGATCTTGGAGTCGATGGCGCCGGTCTTGTCGGCCTCCACCTGGTAGACGCGGCGGCCGTCCCAGCGCGGCTCCTCCATTTTGGATTCCTTGATGCCCGACATGATACGGCCCAGGCCCTTCTGCAAGAAGCCCTTGAGGGCCAGCGCCTTGGTGCCCTTGAAGCCGAGGTAGATCGCCAGTCCGCCGACGATGAACGAGCCGGCGGTGCAGGCCACCGCGATGCCCGCACCCAGCGGGGCCAGCATTGCGGCGGTGGTGAGAACGCCCTTCGCGATCTTGAGGGCGGGCGCTTCGGTCTTGCGGTCGATGGAAACGTCGGCGGTGAAGTTCGCGCCGCCGCTCTTCTTCATCTCTTCGAGCTGCTGGATGGACAGCGTGGCGAACGGCTCGATGACCGGCTCGGTCGCGTCAATGTGGGTGATGAGATGGACGTCCGGGGTCGCGACCTCGGGGCCCACGTTGGGGGCCGTGACCGGGCGGCGCACGGTGGTCTGTGCCTGGGTCGGGGTGATCGCGTCCACGGAGAGTACCTCTCTTATGAAAAATCCCGCGAGACTTGGGACAATCTTACAACAGTCTCTTGAACGAATGTTTAAAAAATCGTGACCATTTCGCCATTCCAAACGTTCACATCTTTTTGCTTGTCGGTGCCCGCGCGCCCCGGTATGGTACACGCATGCAAGCCATTCGCGCTTTCACGCCGCAGGTCGCGACCGTGGCGACGCCCCAGAAGCTGTCCGCGGCTCAGGCCACCGGGAACGGGCTGGCAAACACGGTGCTGGACGCCGTCCGCGCGGTCACCGATTTCCTGGACACGCATCCCAACACGGGCGCCGCGGTGGTGAACACCTTCGCGCTGATGAAGGCGGTGCGGGCCTTCCCCAAGTTCATCTATCCGACCATCACCGGCGCCACGGCCCAAGAGAAGAGCTTCATCCTCAACGTCC
>VGFD01000286.1 GCA_016868975.1 Armatimonadota bacterium
AGGTCCGAATGAAGGTCCTGATCGCACTCCTGGCGCTCGTGCTGGCCTGCACGCCCGCCGAAGCCGCACCGCCGGCGCCGGCCGCCATCGACCTGCCGGTCACCGAGTTCACGCTCAAGAACGGCATGCGCTTTATCGTGCTGCCGCGCCACGACACCCCGACCGTGGCCACCTACTTGCAGTTCAAAGTAGGCAGCGCGATGGAGCACCCGGGCATCACCGGCGGCTCGCACATGCTCGAGCACATGATGTTCAAGGGCACGAAAACCACCGGCACCTGGAATTACGAAGCCGAAATTCCCCTGATGAAAGAAATCGACCGCCTGGCCGGCGAGATGGTGGCTGAGCAGGCGAAGTTCGCCACCACCTACGGCGGAGGCGACCCGGCCAGAGTGGCCGCGATCAAGGCTCAGATTACGAAACTGCAGGCCGAGCAGAAGAAATACATGATCTCCGAGGAATTGTGGGGGATCTACCAGCGCAACGGCGGAAGCGGGCTGAACGCTTCCACCTGGGAGGACGGCACCAATTACTACGTGAGCCTGCCGGCCAATCGTCTCGAAGTGTGGGCAATGCTCGAGTCCGACCGCATGCGCGACCCGGTGTTCCGCGAATTCTACACCGAGCGCGACGTCGTCAACGAGGAGCGCCGCATGTCGGTGGACAACGACCCGGACGGCAAATTGTTCGAGGCGCTGCAGTCCGCGGTGTACGTTTCCAGCCCCTACGGGTGGCCCACCATCGGATGGCCGGGCGACCTCAACAGCATGCGCCGCGAGGACATGGAGGCGTATTTCCGCCGCTACTACGCCCCCAACAACGCGGTGGCGGTCATCGTCGGGGACGTCGACCCGGCCCAGGTCCAGGCGCTGGCCGAAAAATATTTTGCTTCAATTCCCCCGTCGAATCTGCCGACCACCGTCGCCACCGAGGAAATGCCGGCCGGCGGCCACCGCCGCGTGGAAGTCGAGCACGAGGCGCGGCCCCGGCTGTACATGGCCTGGCTGGGTCCGAAATACGGGGATCCGGATGAATACGTGCTGGACGTCATCGGCGAGGTGCTCTCGTCAGGCCGCACGTCCCGCCTGTACACCGCGCTGGTGGAAAAAAAGCGCATTGCTTCCTCGGTGAGCGCCTTCAATTACACGCGGCGGCTCGGCAACCTGTTCCTGGTAAACGCCACGCCGCAGGGGAACACCAGCACGCGCGCCCTGGAGGAAGCCGTCTCCGAACAGCTCGACCTGCTGAAAACACAGCCGGTCTCGCAGTGGGAAGTCCGCAAGGTGACCCACGGGCTGGAGGCGGACTTCATCCGCCGGCTGCAGTCCAACACCGGGATCGCCAACAGCCTGGGCAACGCGGAGGCGCTGTCCGGCGACTGGCGCAATTTTGACCAGCGGCGGCGCTGGTACGCGGTCACCCCCGCCCGAATCATGCAGGTGGCAAAGAAATATTTCACGAGGCGCAACCTCACGGTGGCCACCCTGGTTGGGCCGGCAAAAGGAGTGAAGTGATGCGCCGCCTGCTGCTCGTGTTGTGGATTGTCCTGGCGCCTCTTCCGGTGTTCGCACAGCGCTTCGCACAGCACGGCCAGGGACCTTCGAGCGAAGACCGCGGAAAGCCGCCCAGCAAGACCGGGCAGGCGATTGAGAAACTGGTGTTTCCAGCGCTGAAGTGGCCGGTGCCGGAAGTCGGCAAGGACGTGCAACGCGAGGTACTGCCCAACGGCATCGTGGTCTATCTCAAGGAAGACCACGCGCTTCCGCTCGTCGAGGTCAAAGTGCTGGTGCGCACCGGGAGCGTTTTCGAGAAACCCGCGGAGCACGGCGTGGCGGCGCTGACCGGGGCTTTGCTGCGCGCCGGCGGCACCACCACGCTGGACGCGGAGACCCTCAACCGCAAGCTGGAATCCATGTCGGCCGAGCTGGAAACCTCGATCGGGCTGGAGGAAGGCGTGGCCACGCTGGACGTCCTCTCCAAGGACGTCAGCCAGGCGCTGCCGCTGCTGGCCGACGTGCTGCTCCACCCGCGCCTGGATCCGACAAAACTGGAGCTGCTTCGCGAGCAATATCACGAATCGCTGCGCCGCCGCAACGACGATCCCGACACCGTGGCCAACCGCGAGTTCGACAAGGTGCTTTACGGCGCGCACCCGTATGGCAGGGAGCTGGACTGGGAAGTGCTCAAGAAAATGAAGCGCGAGGACGTGCTCGCATGGTACGATAAATTCTTCCACCCCAGCCTGGAAGCGGTGGGCCGTAAAACACCGGCCACCTCGCTCTGGCAGCGGCCCAACGTGATGATCGCGGTGAGCGGCGACTTCAAGTCGGACGAGATGCTGGCCACGCTGCGGCGCCTCTTCGGGGGCTGGGAGCCACGCAAGATCACGGCCGCCGCGCCGCCGAAAGTCCAGAACACGCCGCGGCCCGGCGTCTTCGTCGTCAAGAAGGAACTCGCCCAGTCCCACGTGCTGGTGGGGCACCTGTCCACCAACCGCTACTCGCCCGACCGCGTTCCCATCGCGGTGATGAACTACATCCTGGGCGGCGGCTCGTTCTCCTCGCGGGTGATGGAGAAAATCCGCAACGACGAGGGCCTCGCCTATTCCGCGGGGACCTATTTTTCGATCAACACGACGGATCTCGGCGAGTTCGTCGGCTATCTGGAAACGAAAGCCGAGTCGACCCACAAGGCCGTGGCGCTGCTGGTGGAGGAAATCAAGCGCATGGCGAGCGGCGAAGTCACCGAGAAGGAGCTGGCCGCGGCCCGAGAAGCCTACGCCAACAGCTTCATCTTCGGCTTCGGCGACGCATCCCAGACGGTGGCCCGGCTGATGCAGCTGGAGTTTAACGACGAGCCCCGCGACTACTACCAGACCTACCTGGACAAAGTGCGCGCGGTGAAGGTTGAGGACGTCGCCCGCGTCGCAAAACAACACTTGCAGCCGGAAAAACTGACCATCCTGGTGGTGGGCAACCCGTCAAAATTCGACCGGGCGCTCGACGCGCTTGGACCGCTCAAGACGATCCCGCTCAAGCCGGTGCAATGAGCCTGCCACTGCACGCACTGGCCCGCCTCGTCGAGCGCGCGGAGGCCGGCCGGCGACTCAACACGCTGCTGGCCGCCGGCCGCTCCTTCGAAGTCGGCGGCGTCCGCACGGCGGCGAGGCCCTTGCTGCTGGGCATGATGGCGCCCGCCATGCGGCTGCCGGCCGTCTGGGTCACACCGACCATCGAAGCCGCGGAGCGCTTGTACGAGGACGCCGCGCTGTTCTTCCACCTGCTTGATCGCGAGGATGAGGCGGACCTCGTCGCAGGCGACACTCCGGCTGACGAGGCGCGCACCCGAATAGCGCTTTTCCCGGAGCGCGAGCACTCGATTTTCGACGAGGGCGCGTCCGACCCGGAGCGCCTGCGGGTTTTGCAGGCGCTCTCAAGCGGCGTACCGACCCTCGTGATCACGCCGGTCATGGCGATTCTCCAGAAGACCATGTCGCCGCAAACGGTGGCCGAGGAAGGCGTGGTGCTGCGCCGGGGCGCCGAGATCGCGCTGGAGAAGCTGCTGGGAGCCCTGGTGGAGCGCGGCTACACGCGCGAGCCGATGGTTGAGCTGCGCGGCCAGTTTTCAGTGCGCGGCGGAATCATCGATATTTACCCGTCCACCGGGGACCCGGTGCGCGTGGAATTGTTCGGCGACGAGATCGACTCGATGCGCAATTTCCACCTCGACACCCAGCGCTCCATCGGAGACGCCGCCCCCGTCACGATCCTGCCGCTGCGCGAGCACGACGCGGCGGCCTGGCTTACGGCGTACCTGCCGGAATCGGCTTACGTGATCCTCGAGGAGCCGGCTCGGCTGAAGCTGCGCGCCGACGAGTGGGCCGCGGACGTGTCGGGCGTCCCGCCCGTGGGATCGGACGCCTCGAACACGTGGCAGGCCGTCGAGGAGATGCTGGGCCGCCGCCCGCGCATCTCCCTCTCGTCGTGGGGCGCCACCGAGGCCTCGGCCGACGTTTTCATCCCAACCGAAGCCGCGCCGCAATTTTCCGCGCGCCTGGATGCGTTCACCGCCGACGCGGCCGAGCGCGCGGCGGCGAAACAGCGCGTGGTGGTGGTCACCCAGCAGGCCCGCCGGATCTGCGAGATTTTCGCGCAGGAGCGCGGCGTGGCGTGCGTCAACGGCCTGTCCGAGGAGCCGCGGCCCGGCGAGATCTACGTGGTGGCCGGGCACCTCTCCGAAGGATTCTCCCTTCATGATTTGTGCGTCATCACCGACCGGGAATTGCTGGGGACGTCGCGCCGCCGCCGCTACATCCGCACGGCCGAGCGGGGAAGCCTCCTGCGTCTGGAGGATCTCAAGCCGGGCGACGTGGTGGTTCACGCGCAGCACGGGATCGGCCGCTACCAGGGCGTCCGCACGCTGGAAATCGAGGGCAGCGCGCGGGACTTCATCAAGCTCGACTACGCGAAGGGCGATAATCTCTTCGTGCCGGTCGAGCAGTTCGACATGGTGAGCAAGTACAGCGGCGTGGAAGCCGGGGCGCCGCCGTTGTCCCGCCTGGGGCGCGGCGAGTGGCAAAAAAACCGCGCGAAGGTTTCCGAAGAGGTCCAGCAGATGGCGGAAAATCTGCTCCGGGTACACGCGCAGCGGGTCAGCGGCGGGGGCCACGCCTTTCCCCCAGACAGCGCGTGGCAGGAGGAATTGGAGGCCGCCTTTCCCTTCGAGGAAACCCCGGATCAGGCGAAGGCCATCGAGCGCGTCAAGGACGACATGGAGCAGCCCGTTTCCATGGACCGTCTGGTGTGCGGCGACGTGGGCTACGGGAAAACCGAGGTCGCCATCCGCGCGGCGTTCAAAGCCGTCATGGACGGCCGCCAGGTGGCGGTGCTGGTGCCCACCACGGTGCTCGCGCAGCAGCACTACAACACCTTCCGCGAGCGCATGGCGCCGTATCCGGTGCGGGTGGAGGTGCTGTCTCGCTTCCGCTCGCCAAAAGAGCAGAAGGCGGTGCTCGAAGCCCTCGAGCAAGGACAGGTGGACGTGGTGGTGGGCACCCACCGGCTGCTCTCCAAAGACGCAAAATTCAAGAAGCTGGGCCTGCTCATCGTGGACGAGGAGCAGCACTTCGGCGTGGCCCACAAGGAGCGGCTCAAACAATTGCGCGCCACGGTGGACATCCTCACCATGACGGCGACGCCCATCCCGCGCACGCTCCAGATGGCGCTGATGGGAATGCGCGACCTGTCCTTGATCACGACGCCGCCCATGCACCGGCTGCCCATCAAGACGTATCTGTTCGAATCCATGCCGGAAATTGTCCGCGGCGCGATCATGCGGGAATTGGAGCGCGAGGGCCAGATTTTCTTCGTCCACAACCGGGTGCACGGCATCGAAAAGGTGGCCAACGACATCCGCAAGCTGGTGCCCCAGGCGCGCGTCACGGTGGGACACGGACAGATGAGCGAAGATCTCCTTGAAAAGGTAATGCTCGATTTCGTGGAAGGCGAATTCGACATCCTGGTGTGCACCACGATTATCGAAAGCGGCCTGGACATTCCCACGGTGAACACCATCATTATCAACAACGCGCACATGTTCGGACTCGGCCAGCTCTACCAGCTCCGCGGGCGGGTCGGGCGCGCGCACCACCAGGCGTACTGCTATCTCCTGTATCCTCCGCACCGGGGACTGACCGAGGAGGCCGAGCAACGGCTGGACACCATCCGCGAATTTACCGCGCTGGGCTCCGGCTACCAGATCGCGATGCGCGACCTGGAGATCCGCGGCGCCGGAAATCTGCTCGGACCCGAACAGAGCGGGCAGATCGCGGCGGTGGGGTTCGAATTGTACTGCCAGATGCTCGAAGACGCGGTGGCCGGGCTCAAAGGCGAGCGGCGGCGGCACGTGGTGGACGAGGCGCCGGTGATTGATTTTCCGGTCGAGGCGTTCCTCTCGGAACAATACGTCTCGGACGCGCGCCAGAAAATAACCCTGTACAAGCGGCTTGCGGAAATGCGGGAATTGTCCGAGGTCGAGCTGATGCGCGAGGAATTGCGTGACCGTTTCGGCCCGCTGCCCCCGGAGGCGGAGAAACTGCTCGACATGGTGGCCATCAAGGCGCTCTGCCTGGAACTCGGAATTCCCTCCATCAAGTTTCGCAAGACGGTGGTGGAGCGGACCATCGCAATTCTGGTCCCCTTCGCGCGGCCGTTGACGGCGCGCGACACGCACCTGCTGGGACGCGAGATTGGGGCGTCGGTTGCTTACAAGAGCCACCTGGTGCTCATCACGGAAATGCCGCAAAATCCCGATTACGCGGATCTCGTGCTGCGGGTGCTGCGCTGGATCCAGGAACACGCGAAGACGTGAGCGAGCCGCCGGGCGACCTCTCTGAAGAGCCGCGGCGCCGTCGTCGTCGATCCCGCAAGGGGCGCACGCCGCCGCCGCCGTTGCCGTCGTGGGTGGCGTGGCCGGTGGCCCTGGTGGGAGCGGTGTCGCTGGTGGGCGTCGTGCCGCCGCTGGTACACGCCTGGACGAGCCTGGGCGCGCACAACGCGATCCGCACGCTGGCCACCTTGACGTTCCTCGGAGCGCTCGCCACGCTGGCGCTGGCCTGGGCCCTCCACCTGCGGATCATCAGCAGCCTGTAGTCTTTTACGGCGTGGTCACCGCCGTCGGGCTGCTGTACGCCGGCGAAAAGCTGGTGGCCAATCTCGTGCTTGACGAGTTCGACTACCAGTGGGTCATGATCGTCATCATCCTGCTGTTCATCCTGTTCTTTCCGTTCAAGTACACGGGCCGCCGGCGCCGACGACGGCGAAAGCATCGGTCAGCGAAGGGCGACGACCGCGCCCAGTAGGCTCAGAACCACCCGAAAGAGGAGTACCGGGGCGCATCGCCGAACCTGCCCGGCCCTTTCGCGGCCCCCGTCCCAGGGACGGCGCGACATGATTGGAAGAGCTGAAAAGGAGAAGACCCATGCCTGCACAAGTCG
>VGFD01000287.1 GCA_016868975.1 Armatimonadota bacterium
CTCGCCCGGGTGGCCGCGCTCGCCCAACGGCGCCGGTTGCCGGCCAACAGCCTGCTCTGGTCGCGCGGCGAGTGCAACGACGCGCTGGTCATCCTGGTGAGCGGACGGATGAAGGCCCTGCTCAGCAACGAAGAGGGCCGCGAGATGACGCTGCACGTCTTCACGCCGTACGAATATCTCGGGGAAATGTCCATTTTCGATCGCAGCACCCACTCCGCGAACGTGCACACCGTGGAGGCGTGCGATGTGCTGTGGATTCCCGGCGAGGCGTTCCGCGAATTGATGCGCGAGGAGCCGCGCATGGTGTGGCACCTGCTGCAAGTGCAGACCGAGCGCGTGCGGCGCCTGTCCGACGAGCTGGCCTCACATGCGTTCATGAGCACCTGCCGGCGAGTGGCGCGAAAATTGCTGCAGTGCGCCGGGGAAAATCCCCATGCGGAAATCTCCCACCAGGACCTGGCCGGTCTCATCGGCAGCACCCGCGAGAGTGTCACCCGCGCGCTGGCCGACCTGGAGCGGCGGGGAATGATCGCCACTGGAAAACAGAAAATAGCCCTGCGCGATCGCGCAGGGCTGACGGAAATGCTGGATTCTATCTAAATTAAGGAGTTGGGGCCAGCGGAGTTGGGGCCGGCGGAGTGGGCGCCGGCTGGTTTCTGAGGACCTCATTGAAGTCCTTGAGCGTCTGCGCCGTCGAATACACGCCGTAGCCGATGTCGGCAAACTTCACGGCGAGCGCGACGAGGCCCAGCGCCATGTTGCCGGTCACGATGGCGGCGCCCGTAAGCGCGCTGTTGCCGACCCCGATGATGCCGCCCAGGTGGCTGCGGCTGTTGACCGATTTCGCCAGTTTTTCCGCATCCGCGGGATCGAGGTCGCGACCCCCGTTGGCCTCTTTCAAGGCGTCGTTGATCTGCGCCGGGGTCTGGCTGGTGGCCACCGCCTTGATGCCGCGATACAGGCCGATGGCGGCGCCGGCGCCGGCCAGGCCTTTGACGACGTTGCCGGCCTCGCCGCGTCCGAAAGCGGCCTTGCCGACGGCGTACAGGCCGACCGGGGTAGTGACCAGGCTGGCCACCGAGAGCACCGCGCTGGCGCCCCCTTCGGCCTGCGGCTTGTTGCTCTGGGCGACGGCCTTCATGAGGGCGCCGTTCTTGGTGTTCGCGGGGGTAAAGGTCACGGGTCCGATCATCATGGAGAGGTGCCTCCTATATGCAGGGACTTTGATGTTGTAGGGACTTTGATGTTGTAGGGACTTTGAATTTATGCGCCCACACCATATCACAAGAGGCCGCGGGGTCCAATTGACAGCTTGTTAACGAAACTCCGGGACCGGCACGGTGATTCGTTAACATTTTAGTTCTGGATTCAGTTTTTTTTCAGTGTAAAATGCAACTGAACGAAACGCCCGGCGGACCGACTGCGCGACACTGCACCGATCGTCCACCCGCCGGGGGAGCGCAGGTCTACGATCAATTGGAACGGCCCCGTGAGGGGGTCCACGGGGAGTGCCCCTGGATCAATGCTGGACCGGGACTTGCGGTCTATGGCCCCATCGCTTCCGTTCGCCCAAATAAAAAAGGGGGACCTCGACTCGTGACGACCCAAGACATCCGTATTTCTACCACCATGCCTACCCTGGCTTCCACCGCCGCCCCGAAGGCGACCGAGACTGCCGCGGCGCCCCGCGAGACCGTGACCCTCGGCAACACCGCCGCTCCGGCTCTGATGCCGAAGCCTAAGGTGGACGCCGCCGCGCCCGGCAAGCCGGAGTACGTACCCGGCCAGGTCCTCGTAAAATTCGCCCCCGGCTTCGCCGCCGCCGACGTGAACACGCTGGCCGACGATTTCGGGCTCACCACCCTGCGCCACTTCAACGTCCCCGAGCAGATGGTCGAGAAGTTTGGCGGCGAGCTGTACCAGTTCAAGCTGCAGAAGGGCGAGACCGTCGACGAGGCGATCAAGCGCCTCTCCGGCCAGCCCGGCGTCGTGTACGCCGAGCCCAATTACAAGATTCAACTCAACGATCCGCCCAGCGAGCCGACGCCTCCTCCCACGGAGCCGACCGAGCCCGAGCCGCCCTCGGAAGTGCTGCCCGACGACCTCGACAGCCGCCTCTGGGGCATCCGCAACCAGGGCCAGGACGGCGGCACCGCCGGCGTCGACGTCGGCGCCGTCGAGGCCTGGAAGACCACGACCGGCCAGCCGAACGGCCAGGGCCCGCTGATCCTCGTCATTGACACCGGCATCGACTACAACCACCCGGACCTCGCCGCCAACGTGTGGGTCAATCCGAACGAAGTTCCCGGCGACGGCGTGGACGACGACGACTCGGGCATCGCCGACGACATCCACGGCGCCAACCTCATCTTCAAGGACGGCAACCCGATGGACGATAACGACCACGGGACGCACTGCGCGGGCACGATCGGCGCCGTCGGCAACAACGGCGACGGCATCGTGGGCGTGAACTGGAACGCCACCATCGCCGGCGCGAAGTTCCTCGACGGCGGCGGCAGCGGCACCTACGCCGACGCGGTGGAATCAGTCCTCTACGCGACCCGCATCGGCGCACGCATCACCTCCAACTCGTGGGGCGGCGGCGGCTTCAGCCAGGCCCTCTACGACGCCTTCGCGGCCTCGCCCGCGCTGCACATTGCGGCGGCCGGCAACGAGTCCTCGAACACCGACACCCGGCCCTCGTATCCGGGCGGCTTCGACCTCGACAACATCGTGTCGGTCGCGGCGCTGGATCGCAACGGCAACCTGGCGGACTTCTCCAACTACGGCGCGGTCAGCGTCGACGTGGCCGCGCCTGGCGTGGACGTCTACTCGCTGAAGCCGGGCGGCGAATTCCAGGAGATGAGCGGCACGTCGATGGCGACGCCGCACGTGGCCGGCGTGGCCGGCCTGATCCTCTCGGCGAAGCCCGAGCTGACCAACGAGCAGCTGAAGAGCCGCCTCGTGAACACCGCCGTCAAGCAGGAAAACCTGGCTGGCATCATGGTCAGCGGCGGCCGCGTCAACGCTGCCAACGCGCTGGAAGACGACAGCATCGCTCCGGACGCTCCCGGCGACTTCAACGTCGCGCAGGCCGGCGCCACCGGAATGACCCTGTCGTGGACCGCCACCGGTGACGACGGCCTGGTGGGCCGCGCGTCCAGCTACGAGATCCGCTATTCGGACAAGCCCATCACCCTGGAGCACACCGACGAGAGCGTGACCTGGGACGAGGCGACGCCCGCCAGCGGGATGCCGACCCCGAACGAGCCCGGCTCGATCGAGACGGCCCGCGTGGCCATCAGCCCGGAAGACGCGCCGAAGCACTACTACTTCGCGATGAAGGTCCTCGACAATCTGGGCAACGCGTCCGACATGGCCGTCACCGAAGGCGACAGCATCGCCGCCGCGGTGGCCTTCAAGGACGACATGGAAGCCGAGAACGACAACTGGACCGCCGACGGCACCTGGGCCAGGGTGGACGTGGAAGGCCACGGCAAGGTCTACACCGATTCGCCGGACGGCTCGTACGGTGACGACGCCGACACGGCGCTCACCTCGAAGACCTTCGACCTGTCGGGCGTCGGTTCGCCTCGCCTGTCCTTCAACCTGAAGATGGACACCGAGAACAACTATGACTACCTGCACGTGGAAGTCACCGAGGACGGCCAGACCTGGAACGAGCTTGCCCAGTACGACGGCAACAACGCCTGGGCCGAGAAGGCCATCGACCTGTCCGCGTACGAGGGCAAGCAGGTTCAGGTGCGGTTCCGGCTGACCAGCGACAGCTCCGTCTCCAAGGACGGCGTGTACATCGACAACGTGAAGGTCGCTGGCGACCCGCCGGCGCCGCCCACCGAGCCGACCGAGCCGCCCAGCGAGGGCTAGTCCCCCGAGCCGGCGTTCCCGAGTAAGGCTCGGGACCCGGACCATGAGAAGGGCGCCTCCCCTGCCCCACCGCAGGCGGAGGCGTCCTTTTTCGCGTTAATCGGTGTGTCGCCCCGCCGACGGGACTCCGATACGCCGTTGTGATATATTCTGCTCGGATCTGGGCTGGCAGTCGTCGCACGGCTTGAGAAACGAGGAAAATCGTGACTTCGATCCCTTCTGGAAGCACCACACTTCCCGAGCTGCTCGGGACGCAGACGCACGCGCATCTGAAGGCGCTGTTTGCTCAGGACGCGCAGGCCTCGCGGCTTTCCGAGCGGTTTGCGCGGATTGCTGAGATTGAGGGATTTCCCGAGATCGCGCGGACTCTTCGGGAAGTTGCGGAGTCTCAGGCGTTTCAAGCGCAGGGGCATCTGGATCTGCTGTTTCGCGCAGCGGACCCCATCAGCGGGCGGCAGGTGGGCGAGACGCCGCAGAATCTGCGGGCCGCCATCGCGGCGCACGACGGCGAGCTGACCGACACGCTGGAGGACATGGCCCGCGGCGCCCGCGCCGAAGGCTTTCCCGACGTCGCGAGCTGGTTGGACACCATGGTGTACGCCCGCAAGGCGCACCTCCAACGGTTGCGCGACCTGCTGCCGGAGGACGGCGAATGAGCACGCTGTACGACGCTCGATCCATCACCGTGCTCAAGGGCCTGGACGCCGTGCGACGGCGGCCCTCGATGTACATCGGCTCGACCGGCCCCGACGGCCTGCACAACATGGTCGTGGAAATCGTGCAGAACGCCATCGACGAAGTCCTCGCCGGCTCGTGCACCCGCATCGACGTCACGCTGCACGCGGACGGCTCGTGCTCGGTCGAGGACGACGGGCGCGGCATCCCGGTCGATGTGCATCCCGACGACGGCCGTCCCGCCTGCGAGGTCGTGCTCACCGAGTTGCACTCCGGCGGAAAATTCGCCGAAACTGTTTATACTGCTCCCGGCGGGCTGCACGGCGTCGGACTGGCTGCCGTCAACGCGCTCTCCACCTGGCTGATGCTGGATATCTGGCGTGACGGGACGCATTTCCAGCAGGAGTTCACCCGCGGCGTCCCCTCGCCGCTGCTGCGTCTTGAAGACAGCGGCCGCCGCGGAACCCGGGTCCGCTTCCATCCGGATCCGGCAATCTTCTGCGCCGACGGTGACCCCGAAAAACCTTACCGCATCAACGACGCGAATCTGCGCGGCCATCTTCAGGCGCAAGCGTTCTTGCAGGCGGGGCTGCGCATCGGATATCTCCACGAAGTGACCGGCCACACCGAGACGCATCAATATGACAGCGGCATTTCCGGATTCGTCTCCTGGCTTAACCGCGCGCGCCAGCCGGTGCACCCCGCACCCATTGACCTGGAGGGCAAGGACGACGGCGTGGACGTCCACGTGGCACTGCAGTGGACGCACAAATACTCCGAGGATCTGCGCGCCTTCGTGAATCGCATCTACACCCCGCAGGGCGGCACGCATCTGGAAGGCTTGAAGGCGGCGCTCACCCATGTCGTCAACGAGATCGCCGAGGAGCGCGCGGCCGGCGAAGTGCTGGCCGGCTACGACGTGCGCGAGGGGCTCACGGCGGTATTATCCGTGCGGCTGCGAAATCCGGAGTTTGAAGGACAGACGAAGGCGTCGCTCACCTCCGCGCGGGCCGAGGGAGCAGTGCAGCGCGTGGTGGCCGCGCAGCTCACCGCGTGGCTGGCGAAAACCCCCGAGGTGGCCTCCGCGCTGGTCGGACGCGCCCTGGAAGCGTCGCGCGCCCGCGCCGCGTCGCGTCGGGCCAGCGAGCGCGCCCGCTACCAGCGCCGCGACATGGAGATCAGCCGCGAGGTGTACCGCGAGCAATTCGGCATCCGCTCTTCGAACTGGCACGAATCGGCGCGCTGGATCACCGACCGTCCCCTGCTCGACCTGCACGCGGCCGCTACTGGGGTACCGCCCACGGCGCGCGTCCTCGACGCATGCTGCGGCAGCGGCGTGGTCGGCGATTCGTTCCGCGGGCGGGTGGCGCACATTACCGGACTCGATATCACGCCAGAAATGGTGAAAATCGCCCGCACCCGCCTCGACGAAGTCGTGCAGGGAGACGTGTACCACATTCCGTTTGAGGACAATCACTTCGACCTGGTGTGCAACCGCGAAGTGCTCCACCTGCTGGTGAATCCCGAAAAACCGGTATCGGAAATCTTTCGCGTGCTGCGCCCCGGCGGCCAGTTTGTCGTGGGTCAGTTACTCCCTTATGGTGCCGCCGACGCGGCCTGGATGTTTCGGCTGTTAAAGAAAAAACAGCCACTGTTTTTCAACAACTTTCTGGACACGGATTTTCGGGAAATGCTGGAGAGTGTCGGCTTCGTGAACGTCACCATGACCGAGATCACCCAGTGGGAAGACATCGACACCTGGATTGATACCTGGGAAACCTCCAGCATCCACCGCCACGAAATCCGCGATCTCTACCACCACGCGCCGGCCGAGGTGCGGGCTGCGCACCCGTTCCGCATCCTCCCGTCCGGCGCCATTGAAGACTGCTGGCGCTGGTGCGTGTTCTCAGCGTTCAAGCCGGAGAATCTCACGGCGGGCGAGAAATAGCGACCACCCCGCCCGACTCAATTCGCGGTCAACTTTCGCTCCACCTTGATCTTGCCAATCTGGACCGTGGTCGGCGTGGCCGACACCTTCGCATCGGGGTCCGGCGCGGATTGTTTCTGGCGCTTCTCGGCCTCCTTGTAGAGGCGGTCCACGGCGACGGGAACGACCTGATCGTAGGCGGCCTGGCGCTGCTGCACCACTCCGGTGAGCTGCTGCTTCTGCCGGGCCAGGGCGTCCATCTCGCCTTTTGCGTTGTCTTCGCCGTTCTTCTTCACCAGCCACATGGCCAGCGCGGGAACGCCGATGAAGCCCACGGCAAGTCCGACCAGCGCGCCGGTGCCAGTCAGGCCAGACTTGCTGAGCAAAAACATGGAGCCCGTGGTGCTGCCGCAAAGGGCGAAAATTCCCCACTGGGAGACCGACCGGTGGATGTGCGCCTGAATGTCGACCTGGCGGCTT
>VGFD01000288.1 GCA_016868975.1 Armatimonadota bacterium
CGTAAACCTGCATCACAATTTCCGACTGCAAATTGTGCTTGCGGTTAACGCGGGCAATATTTTGCGCGTCGCTCAGATCTATGCCGGGCAACATCTCGGCCAGCCGGGTGTACTCGTGGGACAGCATCTCCTGCACGTTGGGCGGTTGGGTGCGCCGCAGCACGCGGATCTCGGAGGAGATCTTGGCCAGGGACTCCTCACTGAGGGTGATTTTCACGCTGCGCGAGGACAGCGAGCGCATGGCGTGCCGCACGATGATGGAGTAGCGGTTGGTGAGGAGCCGCACGTCCTCGCGGGTGTGCTTGCCGAAGCGGCGCTCGATCTCGATGAGGCCGCGGACCACGCCGGTCGGAGAGTCGGTGGTGTCCTCCACGCAGTCGTGCAGCAGGGCCGTGATCACGTACTGGGAAGGCAGCGCGAGGTCGGCGGTGCGGATGGCGACGTCCCCGGTGTGGCAGATGGCGGGCTCGCCGGATTCCCGCAGCAGGCCTTCAAAACACGACGAGGCGTAGCGAAACGCGGGGAGGGCGGCTTCGCCCAGCTCCCGCACTACGTCTTCCTCATACTCCGAAGGTCGGGCGTTTCGCAGCAACATGTCTGAAAGCGAAGATTGCCCGGGGAACCGGTCCAGTTGCATGCACAGGACATGATAGCGCAGGGCCCGTTTCCGCGTCAAGCGAGAAAAAGCCGCAGCGGCGCGCTTTCTTGACGGGGATTCGAGGGCGCGGGTATGATGGCCGGTATGGAGAAGGACCCGTCCCTCGACGATTTCGTCCGCAGCGTCCGTCCCAAACCTGAAGTGCGGCTCCCTTGCGCCGACTGTGGGGAGATGCTCTACCTGACTGTGGCGCAGTGCCCGTTCTGCAAGGGGAAGTCGGTCATCAAGCCGTGCGCCTGGTGCCACAAGGAGATGCGGTGTTCTTCCAGCTCGCGGGCCAGCAGGAGTTCTGCTCGGAGTGCGAGTGGAAGCTGAACCGGGAAAAGATCCGCTGCTCCCACTGCAACGAGCGCATCCCCGTGGATCAGGAGTACGTGACCTTCGCGCGGCGCATCCTCCACCCGGCCTGCAAGGCGGAGCTGGACGCGGCCGGCGAGGAGGCCCTGGTTTCCCAGCAGCTTGAGGACGCCCGCCGCCAGCTTGCCGAGCGCAGCACGCCCCCGCCCCCACCCGCGCCGCCCGAGGGCAAGAGCGGATGCGGCGGCGCGGCGGCGCTCATCCTCGCGCTGGTCCTGGCGCTCTTGCTGGTTTGAAGGGTTTACAAGGCCGCGCCGAAAAATTCTCGGGGTTATGTCCGACATGACGCCCTACCACCAGATCGCGGAGCTCGTGCAGTGGATGCGGGCCGGACACACCGACGACGCCGCGGTGCGCGAGCACCTGCTCGGCCTGGAGCGGGACATCGGCGCGTGGACGGAGCGGGCAAACGCCCTTGCGCCCGCCGGGGATCCGCCTCCAGAAGCCACCGACGTGCTGGAGGGCCTGCGGCTCTTTCGGGTGGCGATCGGAGAATTGACCGCCTATCTCGACTCGCGCGATGACACGGTGGCCGAGCGCGCGCTGGAGAACGCGCGAAACGGCGTCGAACTGCTGCTGCGCGCCAAGGTCACCATCGACGAGGAAGTGCTGGGGGAAGTTTAGTCGCGGCCTGTTCCCAGCGCTTTGCCGCCCGTCCCTGAGACGGGCTCGGGCTCAAGCCCCCGCCGCTTCCTTCTTGGGCGCGTCCACCCTGGGCGCGGCGCGCTTTGCGCGGTTGATCTCGGTGCGCGCGATGCTCACCGCGATCAAGATGAGCACGACGAGTCCGGTGAAGTGCTGGCCGGAATCCCGCGTCTTCTCCGCCACCAGGAACGTGAGCATGGCGCCCGCGGCGAAGCACACGATGGGCACCGCGATCTTCTCCCCCGAAGAGGCCTCGCCGGTGATCTCCAGGAGGTTGGCCAGCTCGCAGGGGGGGGCCGACTCGCCCAGAAACGCGGTCTCGCGGGTCTGCACGTAGGGGATCTGCTCGCGAGCCACCAGGGCAACCAGCGGGATCGAGATCAGCGCCACGAAGATGGCGAAGAGATCGTCGCCACCGACGATGCGCCAGAGCACGACCCAGCCGCCGTACAGGAAGATGTACAGCAGGACAAAGAGCGTGACGGAGACCACCGGCACCACGTAGGGCTTGATGCTGTGGTCGTCTGCGTCGAACAGCAGCCGCTCTGGCAGGCCCCATTCCGGCAGGAGGCGCAGCCCCAGGGTGGTGATGAGCGCGCTCAGGTAGATCAGCGTGTAGTAGGCGAGGACCGTCTCCACGATCATCCACAGCGCGTTCGGGTAGGGGTCGCGCAGGAAAAGTGCCATGAACAGGCCGTTGCCGGCCAGCAGGTAGCCCAGCATGCCGTAGATCGGGCTGTCGTTGAGCCGCTTGTACACCCAGATGATGAAAACGCCGGCGGTCAGGAGCACGAACGCAAACGATAGAATGCGATCGTACCAGGGGTTCATCACGAGATCGAGCATGATGCGATTCATGAAAATCGCGGGTCTCTCGTTCATGCCGGGCCTCCCACGTTGTCGTGCTGATTGTAGCACCCGGATGGCGCCGATTTCCATCCGAACGGCGAGGCTACTAAGAAG
Source organism: Armatimonadota bacterium (assembly GCA_016868975.1). GTDB lineage: Bacteria > Vulcanimicrobiota > Xenobia > RGZZ01 > RGZZ01 > VGFD01. The sequence continues at coordinate 2,624 of VGFD01000288.1, forward strand.
TGGCGCGCGACACAAGTAGCGTCGCCTTACGGGACATCAACTGACCCTGGCGTCAGACTTGCGCCGCGAACCACTAAGTGGCGCGCGACACAAGTAGCGTCGCCTTACGGGACATCAACTGACCCTGGCGTGTCGCGCGACACGATCAAACCGATTTGGGGCTTAGTGGTCCGCGCCCGGGGCTCCAATTCATGATCAGACGTGCGCCGCGGACCACTAAGGGGTTCGGGTTGTCACCATTCGAGAGCGCCGAACCCCTGGGCCGGGGCGGTCAGCGTGAAGTCTCCGCTCGGCAGGCGGCGCTCGGAAATGGTGACGCTCTGGTTGTTGGCGTCCCAGGCGGAGACGTGGCGGGGTTGCCCCAGGCCGAGGGCGGCGGGCAGCGTGATGGCCTGATCCGTGTCGGAAAGGCTTCGGAAGAACAGCATATGACGGCCGGGTTGGGATTCCCACAGGCGCCACTCGACGACCGGCTGGATCACGAAGGCGTCAAGGACAACCTCCCCGGTCTGCCACAGTCCGCCGGAGCGAACGCCCAGGGTGTGCAGGCCGGTCTCCAGATCGGTGTCAGGGACGGCGCGCAGCCGCTTCAAGACGGCGTCCCCGGCTTCCAGCGGGACTTCGAGGATGGCTTCGCCGTCGAGGCGCACGTCCACGGCGCGGCCGGCGACACCGTCCTTTAAGTACACCATGTCGACGCGATAACAGGCTGGCACGCGGACCTCGAAGCGCAGCCAGAACGGCTGGTTGGGGCCCATCCGCGCCACGCGACGGCGGCCGCCGGGCAGGTCCATCTCCTGCACCAGAAAGGACTCCTCGACCGGACGCCCTTCCACGGCCTGCAGCACGAGCGGCTCGACGCCGTGGCTGGTGGGACGCGCGCTCAACCACTGCGCGCCGGGGGACGCGCCGATCTGCAGGAGCGTCCAGAGGGCGCGCGCGGTGGCGCCGGGAGAAGCTTCGCCACTGACACCATCCGCGGTGAGCTGATCGGCGCAGCGACCGGTCGCGGGATTGTACGGCGCGGCGGTCCCGTTTCCGCCGGTGAACCAGGCGGCCAGCAGGCCGGCCATCACGGCGTGACGCTCGCGATGCGTGGCGGTCTCCACGGCCAGCGCGTTGGAGGCAAGCGCGGCGGCGCCGCCGGGCAATTGCGGGAAGGCGTGGGGACGCGGGGAGAACTGGTGGAGGGGCCCGCCGTTGGCAAGCAGCAGGCTGCACACCGAGTCGACTTCCGCCTGGGCCGCGCTCACCCAGCCCGGCTTGTTGAGCGCCACGCCCGCCCTGGCCAGCGCGGTGGCCTGGAAGGCGCCGTCCGGGTACCAGAGCGCGGGCTGGTCGGCGCGCGGCAAGAACGCCAGCCAGGGGAACTGCGCGCGCGAGCCGTGCTGGGTCGCCATGATCCCCTCGCAGAGGCCGCGCACCACCTCGCGCACGTTGACGCTGTTCTCCTGCCCGAGCCAGTCGAGCAACCCGAGCGCCATCCCCGCGGCCACGTCCGAGCGGTTGCCGGGCAGCCAGGCGGGCAGGTTCTTTCCGTCGATGGACACGGTGGCGCCCACCGCGCGATCGGGCTGGGCCCAGAGCGCCCGCAGCCGGGTGAGGAGAAGATTGAGCGCGGCCTTCGATTCTTTGTCCGGACCCAGGACGCGCAGCCCGGCGCCGATGGCCTGCACGCCGCGGGCGGTGGCGCTCCAATCCTGTTCCTGGATGACGGGGACGGGCGCGCCGGGCGCCACGTAGGCGGGGAAGGTGCCGTCCGAGCGCTGCAGCGCCACCAGCGTGCGGATGGCCTTGCGGGCTTCCTCGCGGGCGCCGGGGCGCTTCTGGATTTCGTGGGCCTTCAGGTAGGCGAGGGCCACCCAGGCGATGTCCTCGGTGCACACCAGATCACGGCGCGCGCTGAGCTTTTCCGGCGGCAGGCCGACCTCGTGGCTGGCGGCGCGCAGCGCGATGGACGCCGGTGTGACGCGCCAGGTGGTGAGCGTCCCTTTGCCGGGGAAGGGGACCTCCACGCGCAGGCTCTCCAGGTAGGCAAAATTCACCAGGCCGGGCGCCTCGGTCTTGTCGGCCCGGGGACGGGCGTGCGCGGGCAGTGCGAGCAGGACGATGAGGAGAAGGGCCGCCTGGATGCCCTTGCCTGCCCTCACTTCGTCCCGGGGGACTCGATGAGATCCCCGGGCAGGCCGTTGGGGGCGGGCTTGTCTTCCACGACGGGGGGCGCTGGCTTCATCACGCGGTCCCCGTCCGGCGTCTTGAGCGGCTTGGGCGCGCTGGGCGTCCGCTCGATCCACACGGTGGCGTCGACGTCGCCCTGGGCGGTGAAGGTCTCGGCCTGGGTGTCGATGATGGCTTCCTCAGCCACCATTACGTCGTCGGGGTCGCGCTCGAAGCGGACGTTGGAGAACAGGCGTATCTGGTGGATGGCGCCGGTGTAGTGGGCGCGGTCGCTGAACGCGCGGCGGTCCTCCTGGCGGACCTTCACGTTGCCGATGGCGTCGGCCTCGTCGCGGTCCCAGTAGTACACGATCTTGTCGGTCATCACGATGGTGGGCGAGGTCTTGGCGGGGCCCCTGGCGGCCGGCTTGGGAGCGGGACCTTTGCCGGCGGCCTTCTCGGTGACCATCTGCACGCTGCCGGTCAATTCGGCGCGGCGCTCGGCGTAGTAGGCGTCGAGGACGTCGCCGGTGACGGTGGTGCCGGGCTGGGTCATCTTGACGCCGCCAGTGAAGTGCCCGACCTGCTTCTCGGTCTCGAACACGGCGTGGGGCGAGGTAAGCGTGGTGTCCTCGTGGATGAAGGTCACGTTGCCGTCGAGGGTGAGGATTTTCTTCTTGTCGTCGTACTTGAGGACGTCGGCGGTCATCTTGACGTTGTAGTCCTGGACTTTGGCGGCTTTGGACTTGGCGTCGGGCTTTTGCTCGGGGGCGGCGGGCTGCGCTGGGCTTTTGGCCTTGGGGACCTTGACCGGCGGAAGGTTGGGCAGCGGCGGCGCGGCCAGACATGCGGCGGCCATGGCCCACAGGGCGATCCCCACAAGGACAAAGAAACGCGCACTCCGCCGCGCGTCCTGGAAAGAGCTGTTGCGTGCGATGTTCACCAGGGTTCCTCTCAAGACCGAAGCGATGGGTTTCCCCGCGGGGATGCGCTTTCCTCTCCCTGGCGCGCTCCCCACGGCACTTGTTCCCGTGCGCGCGGGACCGGGGGACCGGGAGGGTAGATTCCGCCCGCGCGTGATTGTTGTTCGCCAGGGACGCGGGCTGTTCGCCAGGGACGCGGGCGTCGGGCCCAGCGGTGAACACGACTCACTCCCGGCGCGGGCAGATCGCGGGCCTCAGGGCCGATTGACACCGAGGGTCCCGACGGCTAAGATTCACAAGACCACACGGAGAGCTGGCAGAGTGGTTGAATGCGGCGGTCTTGAAAACCGTTGAAGCAGCAATGCTTCCGGGGGTTCGAATCCCTCGCTCTCCGCCAAGAAAGCCTGTAGCGAGGCCATTTTACGCTGCTGCGGAGGTCCGCAGGTCAGTCTCAGGAGCGTCCCACACTCCAATCCGGCCGAGAATCGGCGCCAAGTCGGCACCAGGAGGTTGAAGGCCCTTCAACGCCTGAAGAGGGCCTTCGCCGTCCGAAGCGGTCCAGCATCGTCAAAGAGTTGCAAAGGGAAAACGCCAGGCTGCAAGCTGAGCTGGCCGGATATCGCCGTTGGGTTGAGCGCTATTGGACGGTGGTCAAACGGTGGAAGACTCGCAGGAAGGCTGCCCGCCGCATCCTCTACGATCCGGTGGCCTGTCTCCGGATTCGCCATGCTCAGGGGACGACCGACGACGAGCTGGCGACGCGGAACGGCTGCCCACGCAGCGTCATCAGGTGCATTCGAGAGGACCGCTGGCACCGCGTCCGCGACTCGCCAGAACGCCGACGGCGGAGGCTGCGGCGGGCTGACTCTATTGTCGAATACGAGGAGGGCAAAGAGCATGCAGAAAGTGCTGCCCCCTGAGCAGGTCGCGGAGCACCTGCAGGTTACTCCCAAGACGGTCCGTGAGTGGCTCAAGACCGGCTACATTAAGGGCTTCAACCTGGGAGGCAATGAATGGCGCGTCCGCGAGCGGGACCTGGCGGACTTCGTTGACCAGGCCGTCGGCGTCCAGCCCGACATCGAGGAACCCGACGAGGAACCACTAACGACCGAGGACCTGGCAGCCGTCCGCGAAGGAGATCAAGCGTGGCGAATATGTGACGCTGGATGAGTACAAGCGGATTCGCGGCGCGTGACTTTCAAGGTCGCAACGAGCAAGGGCGCCTCGAAGGTACTTGACCGAGTCGATTCTCCAACCGAGAG